>NVTX01000023.1 GCA_002401735.1 Methylophilaceae bacterium
CTGCAAATTCAAGTACAAAGTACCTGGTTTCCTTTAATTGATTTAAACCCACAAACCTATGTTGATAATATTTTTAAAGCAACAGAAGAAGACTTTAAAACACAAACGCATACAGTGTTTACCTCTTCAAGTATTGAATTTTCTGTATTGAACTAAAGTAAGTTTCAAATGTTAGCACTCCATAAAACCAGCCCCAAATAGAAAGCCAACTCTGTGAGTTGCTGCATGGCGCCTAACGTGTCTCCTGTATAGCCATCTAACCACTTCTTTATTTTATTGCACCACCATAACCAGCTCACAATCATGGGCACAACCGTCATTAACACCAGGTAAATGACAAGCGCCACAGAATGCTTATTCATCACTAACAAAACGGCAACACTCAACAATGGCAACAAACCAAAAACATTCGCCATACCTAGTGCTGGCAAACTAATCTTGGTGGCTAAAGGCTTGGCTTTACCTGCTGGCTTTGCATAGCTTAATGCCGCCATCACCCATACGGCACTCAAGCGACTAATCGCATGGGCTGATACTAAAGCCAGTGGAATAAAGTAACTAGTGAGCGTAGTTAATAGCTGAAACTTCGAAAACAATATGAGAAATAAAGCAACGGCTCCATACGTCCCTAACCGAGAATCTTGCATAATAGTGAGTATTTGCTCACGGTTCCAGCCACCACCTAAGCCATCGGCACTGTCAGCTAATCCATCCTCATGAAACGCACCTGTCACGTAAATAGTGCTTGCCATGCTTAATAGCACTGCAATCTGTTTTGGTAGAAATTCAGCAGACACCACATAAACAACTGCACCAATTAGGCCAACGATAATGCCCACCAGTGGAAAGTATTTTGCAGAATAACTTAACGCAGACTCATCAAAGTCCACATATTGCGGAACAGGTATACGTGTAAAAAAACCCAGCGCTAACAGAAAATAGCGTAACTCTTTAACTAACATCGGTCTTGTTACTCACACCAGCGTCTTCAAAACTAGCCATTTCATTTAAAAAGTTAACGGCAGACTGCACTAATGGRTAGGCAAGAACAGCGCCCGTTCCCTCACCTAAACGCAAACCTAGATTAAGTAATGGTTTCACTTTTAAATGATCCAACATTAAGGCATGTCCAACCTCATCTGAACAATGAGAGAAAATACAATATTGTAAAATATTCGRCTGTATTTTAGTGGCAACCAACAAAGCAGCCGWTGCAATAAAGCCAKCAATCAGCAATATTGTTTGCCGTTGTGCTGCACCTAGCATTGCCCCCACCATCATGGCAATTTCAAAGCCGCCAAAGGTAGCCAATACTTGCATCGCATCAGCATGTGCCAAATTATGGTGTGTGATTGCTTTTTGCAGYATCTCTGTTTTTTTGATTAAACCCGCTTCATCTAAGCCAGTGCCCCGCCCTACACATTGTGATATTGGACGTTGGCATAACACACTCATCAAGCAACTTGCCGATGAAGTATTCCCAATCCCCATTTCACCAAACCCTAATATATTAGTGCCATAATCAATTTCTTTATCCACAAAATTCACGCCAGTAGTGAGTGCTTGCTCACACTGCGCTTCACTCATTGCAGGAGAATGTGAAAAGTTATGGGTACCAAAACCAACTTTGGCATGCACCAAACCTTCTGCATTCTTGAAATCAAAATTAACACCACTATCAATCACACGTAGTGCAATATTGTGCTGCCTAGCAAACACGTTAATTGCCGCACCACCTGACAAAAAGTTCAGCACCATTTGTGCCGTCACGGCTTGCGGATAAGGGCTAACCCCCTCCTCGACGATGCCATGATCCCCGGCAAATACTAGCGCTACAGGGCTAATCAATTCAGGTGTTACCGTATTCTGTATTTGACCTATTTGCAGCGCAATTTCTTCCAAGACACCTAAAGCACCTAGCGGTTTCGTTTTGGCATTAATGGCTTGTTGTAAATCAGATTTGATTTCGTCACTGATGGGTTTAATTGAAGCACTGTAAGGGTAATCTGTCRGCATACCGCTTAACTATAATGTATAAACAACAAATAAAAAACCCGCATAGCATTTTATGCTGTGCGGGTTATCAAAGCGCTAACTTGTTATGTTAGTACTTATTCTGCAGTTGCGGCTKCTTTAGCTGCTTCTATTGCATCAACAGCATCCTCTTTAGCCTCTTCCACTACTTCAGTTGTTGTTTCAACAACGTCAGCGACTGTGTCGGACGTTGCTTCAGCCGCATCAGATGCCGCCTCAACAGCTCCTGACACCACATCACCAGCTTGCTCAGCGGTTGCTTCCACAGCTTCAGAAGCTGACTCAACTACGTCACCCATGCTGCTAACAGCATCACCAGCGGCATCTTCAGCCTTTTTACTACAAGCAACAGTCAACGTAGTTGCAACTAAACCAATCAATAAAGCACGTAACAAAGTATTCATTCAAACTCCTAAAATTAAAAATTATTGCGCCGGGATGCGTAGCATCTGGCCAGGGTATATTTTATCAGGATGGCCCAACATTGGTTTGTTTGCTTCAAAAATTTTCATATAAGCATTAGCGTTACCATAAAACTGTTTTGCAATTTTAGATAAAGAATCTCCACTAACAACCGTATGAAATTGTGCATCGGCTTCAGTGCTAGTAACGGTCATATTGTCTTCTACGCTTTCAACGCCTCTAACATTACCGCAGCATAATAAAATTTTCTCTTTTGTTTCTTGCGTTTCTGCAATACCCGAAACACTCACAGCACCCGTTTTACCATCAAACCCTATCTCCAAGTTTTCTGCATCCAAATCCATCTTAGTAACGTAGCTTTTAATCGCACCAGCTGCGGCTTGGTTAGCAGCTGCAATTTTCTCTGCAGAAGCGTCTGCTTTAGCAGCATYTTCAGCGGCCTTAGCATCGCCAATCCCTAATAATTTCTCACCCGCGTCTTTTATAAATGAAAACAAACCCATCTTCTTCTCCTTTTTACATTGTGTGATGTTGCCAACATTAAAATTAAGTGCTTCAATTGACTGAATTAATCTTAGTCTAATTTATTTATTTTGACTACTTTTCAAATATTAAATATCATTAAGTGCGTCCAGCCGAGCAATGTTTGCTATAATGCGCGACTTGCAATTAATTATTGTTAATTGCAGTGTTGGCCCGATAGCTCAGTCGGTAGAGCAGCGGATTGAAAATCCGCGTGTCACTGGTTCGATTCCAGTTCGGGCCACCAATTAAATAAAGCCTTACAGCAATGCAAGGCTTTATTATGGTTATTTTCGATCAGATAAGCATCCCGCCAGACACTTCAATAAAACTAGCGATCACTAGCCGTGATTTTTGAGTCAAGCCACACACTATAAAACTCACGTGATACTGATAAAAAATAATCTAGCAGCCTAGCATTTGAAAAGTAGTGTTGAATTTCATTAATGTTATTGCGGTAACCAATTGACGTTTTCGTATGTTGCCGCTGCTTGATGATGATCACTTTAGCAATTTTCATCCGCAACTGAACCTCTTCATCTAGTACACCGATTCTTTGTACATCAGCTAAATAGCGGCTCAACTGACTTTCCTCTATTGTTGTTACAAACGCATCATCAATACCGCCCCATAATTGAATAAGGTCTTTTTTATGTGCATTACCATCTAATGGTTGATCTTTGTTTCCATCCGCTAAGATGTCATTGGTTTTTTTCCAGCATGGATGAAAACTTCTGACCAGATTTAATCCAAAAGCTTTATCTTGTTCATCCATTTCCAACAAAAATTCATTGGTTGCCTGTCGATAAGCAACATCCTCTAACTTAACCCCATAGAGGTGTTTAGCTAATTCTCTTAAAAGGTATTTACTACTTTTAATAAAGTTAATGCTCTTACTTTGCAACTGCATTTCATGAAGATAATCACTCAACGCATTGATCAGGTTCTTTTCAATATTAAGCTCTTTATTGGCTTCAATAGTTAGAGACACAAGCTCATCATCACCAGATAAGATTGCTTGCGTAAAGAATTCACAAGCATATTGATGGTCGATAATAATATCAGCCACCTTAAAAACACCAATATTTTTCCTAGCTTTAAGTGTCAAGCTAGTAATGGTAGCGATTGCCTGATTGGATAAAATCATTGTGTTGGATTGATCTAGAACCATATAACGAATGCTGCCCTATGTAGTAAATATCTATCCAGTGTTTCATGCAGGCAAGCACTAACGAAGTGATTTAACAGTTTTTAACCTGCTGATTAATCAATATACAAAAAAAGGCACTAAATTGCTTTAGTGCCTAAGATCGCTTAGYAAGCAATCTTTGGAGACGTGATTTGGRTAGCAWGSACTAGTTATCCTTCGTGTCTTTCATAATCGYTGAATCTAACCAGATACCATAAAATTCACGCGATACCGATAGAAAATAATCAATCAACCGCTCATTTGAGAAGTAATGTTGAATTTCATTGATGTTGTTGCGATAACCCTCTGAAGTTTTATCATATTGCCGCTGCTTAATGATAATGACTTTAGCGATTTTCATCCTGAGCTGAATTTCCTGATTGAGCACATTGATTTTTTTAATGGCCGCTGAATAATGATTCAACTCACATTCTTCTAATGTCGTTAAAAATTCGTTATCAATACTACTCCAAAGACAAAGAAGCTCTTTCCTTTGCGCATCAATATCAGCCGCTGGGTCACCTTCCATTTCGGCCAATATGTCATTGGCATTCTTCCAGTGAGGATAAAAGTCTCTGATAAGACGCAAACCAAAAGCTTTATCTTTTTCATCGACCTTTAATAGCAATTCACTTGCCGCCTGGCGATAAGCAACACCACNTAACGCAATCCCAAAAAGGTGTTTAGATAGCTCTTGTAAGAGGAACTTATTACTATCAATAAAATTATCGCTTTTACCCTGGCTCTTGATGTACTGAATATAAGTACCAAGCGCTTTGATCAGGTTTTTTTCAACATTAAGCTCACTATTTGCTTTTTTTGTAAGCGCGATTAGCTCAGCATCACCAGACAAAACCGCTTGCGTAAACAATTCACAAGCGCGCCGGTGATCATCAAGAATTTCAGCCACTTTAAAAACACCAATGCTTTTTCTAATTCTTAGCGTAAATTTAGAGAGTGCTGCGAACGCTTGCGCTGAAAGCGTCACCATGTGACGGTCGAGTACAATCATAGCAATCCTTTCCTGCTCAACAAAGTATGACTCAGTGTTGCATACAATTCGAGTAGTGCCTAGCGTTCTCAGGCAGAATTAACAATTCTTAACATGCTGATATTTAAGGAAATTATCCCCATACAGCCTTCCATCTGACGAAATAAAATGGATATAAAAAGGCTTAGATTGCGCCAAGCCCGCTTATCACTTGGTTCTTAGCCTTTCAAGCATTTGCTCACAATCTCAAACACATCGTTGGATAGGTTAGGCGTGTCCATGATTGCTTGGAGTGCCTCTTTCATGTGGGCTTGTAGTGCTGGGGTGTAACGTTTCCACTCGCGCAATGGTGTGACCATGCGCGAGGCGATTTGTGGATTAAACGCGTTCAATTCGATAATGGCATCCCTTAAGATGGCATAACCTTGACCACTTGGATCGTGAAACTTCACAGGGTTATTGATGGCAAATACTGAGTAAAGTGAACGCACACGATTTGGATTTTTAATATTAAATTCTTCATGATTGCGCAACTTTGCAAAATCATCGAACATCGCYTTTCTGTTCGCCATGGCTTGAAGTGTGAACCATTTATCAACAACCAGCGGATAGTCTTTAAATCGACGGTAAAAGTCATTAAATACTTCGTCTCGTTCTGGCTTAGTGCTGTCGGTTAAGCAAACAAGCGCCGCAACACGATCAGTCATATTATCGGCATTCTCATAATGCGCCTTAGCACGAGAAGCACAGCCCGTACCGTTAGTCACGGTTAACAATTCAAGCACGGTATTTTGCAATGCTCTGCGCCCCATGTCTTCTGGTGTGAGCATGAACTCCCCAGTATTTCCATTCGCCTCATACAAGCGCGCTAACGCACCTTTRTGCGCCCGCTTAATGGCTTTAAGGATATGTGTACGGGCATTATCRATCGCTGCTGGATCAATCAYCTYTTGCGTTTGTGCAATAACAGGAATGGCAGGCAGTGTTMGCGCRCGYGCGAGTAGCGCTTTATCGCCTTCTCCAGCAAGCCCTTGCGTAATCATGATGCCAAAATCATCAACGAACTGTGAAATATCTGCATCACTATYTGCCATGACACGTTCAATCGCACGCAGTGCAAGTGTTTGYCCTGCTTCCCAYTTGTTAAARCCATCSGTATCGTTGAGCTGTAGCARGCGAAGRTCATCATCRCTTAARTCTGTTGTTAATTTCACAGGYGCAGAAAAACTRCGCAAGATGGATGGCACAGGAYGCGCATTCACAYTGTCRAAAGTAAAGCTTTGTTCACGCTCGGTCATTTCTAGTATTTGCGTCGCGTGTGTTTCATTGCCCTGCGCATCTAGCAACCCAACCGCAACAGGAATAAGCAATGGCTTTTTATCTGTTTGGTCTGGCGTGTCAGGCTGAGATTGTTTAAGGGTTAACGTAAATGTTTTCTGTTGTTCATTATATTGACTGGAGGCGYTTAACGTCGGTGTGCCTGCCTGTTTATACCATAAGAAAAACTGCGACATATCACGCCCGGATGCAGTCGCCATACAYTGCACAAAATCATCACAGGTAACGGCATGCCCATCGTAACGMTCAAAATAGTGATCGGTTGCTTGTCGGTATGCGRCTTCACCCAGTAAGGTGTGTTGCATACGGATAATCTCTGCSCCTTTTTCATACACGGTGGTGGTGTAGAAATTACTAATCTCRATAAAACTATCCGGCTGCACAGCRTGRGCAAGCGGRCTCGCATCCTCTGAGAATTGCAGRCGACGTAAACGATCAACATCATCAATCCGCTGCACAGCGCTAGARTTCATATCRGCACTGAATTCTTGRTCTCGGAAGACGGTCAGGCCTTCTTTAAGCGATAGTTGAAACCAATCACGGCAAGTCACACGRTTGCCWGTCCAGTTATGGAARTATTCGTGTCCAATCACGCCYTCAACGCTGATAAAGTCTGCRTCGGTAGCSGTTTCTTGATGCGCAAGCACCAGCTTAGTGTTAAAAATATTGAGGGATGTGTTTTCCATCGCCCCCATATTAAAGTCACTCACTGCRACGATATTAAATAACTCYAATTGATATTCRCGRCCATAGGTTTCTTCATCCCACTGCATGGATTTTTTGAGTGACTGCATTGCATGGTCGCACTGACTCTCGTCACCAGCMCGCACGTAGATATGAAGGTCTACCTTGCGGCCAGACATTGTTTYAAAYGTGTCTTCTRTACGAACAAGGTCACCAGCAACCAACGCGAAGAGATAGCAAGGCTTGGGGAATGGGTCSWTCMRCAMASTARMRKSACSSMCATYAKSRMGMRCMYYRGCATYYASYWSGTYKSSKWWMKMMAKKRSMAMRRSGWMTKKRCTTTYWTCACCCTCAATACGCACACTGAAAGTGCTCAGCACATCTGGACGATCTTGGAAGAATGTAATGCGKCGAAARCCTTCWGCCTCACACTGCGTGCAATAAGTCCCTTGAGATTTATACAACCCTTCTAGCGCAGTGTTTGATTCCGGATCAATTTCCGATGTGATGGTCAGGGTAAATTTTTCTCCTGCATTGCTAATGGTCATTTTATGATCGGCAACGGTATAACCATCAAATGGTGCACCATCAATCTCAACAGAAGTAACTGTCTGATCTTGCCCGTTTAAAACCAAGTCATTTGAAGTGCCATTAGGGTTTTTAAGGTAATGCACCTCTGACTTCACAACCGTCTTATCTTCAAACAGCTCAACGTAAAGGTTTACATGCTCGACCTTATACGGCGCATGCGTATAGTCTTTTAAGTAAATTGTTTTTGGTGTCGCGTTAGTGCCTGTTGCCATCATACAAATCTCACTATTGATTACGTTGCTCAACAGTATAAAAGAGATTGTGTTTTGTCATGTCGTTTATCATTAATTTATTTGGGAATCGTATGATTCTATATGTACTTAAATATTCGCAAACATTAACTTGATAGTGTTTAGTGCAAATGAAAAACCCCTCTCAATCAATTGAGAGGGGCACCTTAGTATCAATAACTTTGGAGGTAAATTGATACAGGAACTGTCATAGTCAACCCTAATGCAAGCATCAAGGCTGACTCAATATTGCTATAAACTAAATACTGTTAATGCACCGCCGCCAGGAGCCGCGTTGTATTTAACGAGTTCAGCATAACCACCAGCAGCACCAAGTGCGTCTGTTGGGTTAGTCAAGCCAAGGTTCATCGCAACGCCAGCCCAGCCACCAATACCTGATAGCACGCCAACATGTTGTTTACCTTTATGACCATATGTAAATGCATTACCAATCACGCCAGAACCAACTTGGAATTTCCAAAGTTCTTTACCTGATTGTGCATCTAATGCTTTGAACCAACGATCAAGAGTACCGTAGAACACTAGGTTTGAAGCAGTTGTTAAAGCACCACCCCAAGCAGAGAATTTCTCTTTGTTGTACCATACTTTTTTGTTCGTCATTGGGTTATAAGCAGCAAAACCACCCATTACGCCGTCAGGACCTGGGAACATAGTCAATGTAGCACCAACCCAAGGTTGTCCAGCAACATATTTAGACTCAACTGGCTCGTATGTCATACATACGTGATTYAGTGGAGAATAMAYTAGACCAGTTTTAGGTGAGTAAGCAGCAGGCTGCTGATCTTTAGTACCTAACGCAGCTGGGCAAATGCCTTTAGCGTTGTAGTCTTGGTGAGTAGAAGCTGMWGCCACTTTATGTGGAACACCAGTTTTCAAGTCAACGTGTGTTGCCCAGTTAACAAATGGATGCACTTTTTCAGCAGCAATCAATGTACCGTTGCTAGCTAAGAATGTGTATGCAAAACCGTTACGGTCATGATGCCATGCATATGTTTTGCCACCTTTGTCGAACAAGATAACTTCGTTAATACCATCATAATCCCACTCATCATGTGGCGTCATTTGATAACCCCATTTAGCTATACCCGTATCTAAATCACGCGCAAAAATAGTCATAGACCATTTGTTATCACCAGGGCGTACATCTGGATTCCATACTGATGGGTTACCTGTGCCGTAGTAAACTAAGTTTGTACGTGCATCATAAGGCCACCAGCCCCAKRTWGAASCACCACCATGTTGCCAGCCATCTTTAACAGCCTGTGGTTTTAACCATGTGCGAACACCTAGGTCTTTTTCACCGATTTTGATTTCGCCTTCTTTTAGCGCTTCAAAAGAACCGCCTTCTTTATTACCACCGTTGATGTCTTTGTATACTGACAAAGCRCTRWAYTGTGGATTRKCTKTATTGAARTCRTCRCCRATTARCAYWTCAGAATCWGGRCCMGTWSMATAAGCTTTCCATGCWAWTGARCCATCTTTARYRTTKWRTGCWGYMAWRRMRCAACGMACRCCAAACTCAGCACCAGAACAACCYRTKARGAYTTTRTCTTTAATMACATGAGRWGCWKTTGTSKTWGTWGCACCAAYTTTAGGATCMYWTACWWWKRYWSWCCAAACTTTTTTACCKGTYTTWGCATYYAAWGCRACYAWSKTRCCATCATTTTGYKKWAGRWAKATTTTGYYATCACCRAAACCAAGACCRCGKKWAACRTTRTCGCAGCAAAGAACTGCTTGMACTGAAGGGTCTTGTTTAGGGAAATATGACCAAACGATTTTTTGATTGTCGTCTAAGTCAAGTGCGTAKAYGTTGTTTGGGAATGCTGTATGTACATACATCATGTTACCAACAACRATTGGTGAACCTTCATGACCACGGTTTACGCCTGTTGAAAATGACCAAGCTGCTTTAAGGTTTTTTACATTGCTTTTATTGATTTGCGACAGCTTACTGTAGCCTTGGTTGTTATGCTGACCACGTGGGTGAGCCCAGTTGTTAGCATTTTTCATTGCCGCTTCTTGGTCTGCAGCCGCTGAAGCAACCATTGGCATGGCCATTGTTGCAGCTACTAAGCCTAAAGCCAGCTTAATTTTATTTACTTTCATTATAATCTCCCGTGTATTTAGTCGATTTAATGTAGGTGCATTCCTACATTTAAAATACTATTTTCTAAACCAAACTAAAAATAAGGACCGTTGGTTTGTCATAAATAGTTTCATGACTGTAACTAAATGTAACGAGAATAGCGTCCTCCAGAATTAACAAGTTGTATCCTCCAAATACTCCAGAATAAATAAATATACTGGTCCAGTAGTTGATTAAGAAGATTACGCATATTTTGAATATAGAATAGGAAAAGCAATGGCTTATTGAGGTTAATTGATTGGCATATACTATATAAGTATAGGGGGGAGGCGCTGGTGTTAAGAGTATGGGACTTAAACTTTGAGCTAGATAAAAACTCAGACATTTCAATACATATTCAAATCACGTTGAAAGTGATTGATGAAATCAAACGTGGGCGGTTAGAACCTTCCACCATTATGCCCGGGTCAAGAAAGCTTGCTGATGCACTCAGTATTAACAGAAAAACGGTCTTGCAAGCTTATTCTGAACTGGTGGCACAAGGATGGCTTGCAACGGAAAAACGGCGAGGAACGTTTGTTTCTGAAAAACTGCCCTATATACTAAACAACCCAAACGATACTGTTGATGATAGTTGGACATCAACTAAAACCAAGCCCAAATCAATGGTTAATCATTCCTCGCCTTCGTCACAAGAAGACATGGTTGACCTTAATGATGGCGTGCCAGATACACGCTTAATCCCATTCGAAATAATCTCTCGTGCATTTCGGCATGCTTTAGTGACATCATCTAGAGCAAACCAACTTGGCTACCAAGATCCTTTAGGCACCATCTCTCTGCGGGAATCCATCTCTTATATGTTAAGCATGCAAAGAAGCTTAAACACCAATATTGATAATATTTGCGTTGTACGAGGGAGCCAAATGGGCATTTTTCTCACAGCCAGAATTCTCACACAGCCAGGAGACTATGTCGTCGTAGAAAAACTCACATACCCCCCCGCTAGAGAAGCTTTTGAATCATGTGGTGCTAACCTTGTTAGCGTGGGATTAGACCAAGAAGGAATAAAGATAGATGAACTAGAGAAGCTGTGTCGAAAAATAAAAATACGGGCCATCTATGTTACCCCGCACCACCAATACCCAACAACGGTCATGATGACGGCAGATCGAAGGCTCAGGCTATTACTATTGGCTGAGCAATATAATTTTTATATTATTGAAGATGATTATGACCATGAATTCCATTTTTCACACCGACCAGTCTTTCCGCTTGCGAGCTATGGAAAAAGCGATAAAGTCATCTATGTAGGATCACTCTCCAAAGTATTAGCGCCCGGACTAAGAATTGGCTATCTTGCTGCATCTAGTCAATTTATTGACCAGTGTGCGAAACAAATCATGATGATAGACCGACAGGGTAATTCTGTGACTGAACTTGCCGTATCTGAACTAATGAACTCAGGTGAATTAAAGCGCCATATTCGCAGAACAGCTAAAATTTATCTAGAAAGACGCAATGCATTAGAGATGTTATTGCGCAAAGATCTGTCTGAGTTTGTTGATTTTGACACGCCTTTAGGTGGCTTGGCCTTTTGGTTAAGATTAAAGAAACAGTCCAATGTAAGCCAATTTATTGAACAAGCACAGGCTAAAAAACTACGTATTCTGCCAGGTTCTATTTTTTCTGATAACCATGAAGAAATACAAGCCTTCCGATTAGGTTTTGCAAGTTTAAATAACAATGAATTAGAAAAAACCATTCAGCGGTTAAAGCAAGCGTTTATGAATTAGATGAAAACTTACGTGTCGAGACAATACGCTACAATTCTTAGCACCTTGTAAAAACAAAGGATTTAAGGTAAAAGTTAACGTATTTTTTGTAATGAGAGAAGAGTATGAATGAAATGATTCCGAGTGTTGTCATGGGGTTTAGAGAAGGATTGGAAGCCTTCCTCCTTATTGGCATCATGTTGCAATACCTTGCTAAGTCAGGACAAGGCCACTTAAAAAGTAAGGTAGCGCAAGGTGCGATTGCTGGTGTGCTTATTTCTTTAGTTTTAGGCATGGTGATGAACCAGCTTGCTGATCATTTAGGTGGCGTAGAATCATTAACCAAAGTTTGGGAAAGTGTTGCGAGCTTTATCGCACTGGGTCTAGTCACCGCATTCATCATCTGGATGATACGCCACAGCAGCAACATGGCAGCGCATATAAAAGGAGCTGTTGATGCAAACCTTTCTCCATTAGGCTTATTCTTTATCTCTTTAGTTGTCATCGCGCGTGAAGGCACTGAAATCGCTATCTTCTCTTTCGCAGGAAAGTATCCCGCCAGCGATGTCGCCTTAGGTGTGTTTGCTGCGYTWRTCATCACAATCTTAATATTCAAATCGTTGATAAAAGTAAATCTTTCGTTACTTTTCAAGATCACACTTGCTTACCTTATATTACAAGCTGGCTTTTTATTAGGGTACGCATTTCATGAAGGCATTTCATCGTTAAAAGGGTATGGTTTAATCTCTGCTGATAGCCCGCTATTCGTCAAAGCTTACAACCTTTCAAAAACCRTCTTTAGCCATAAAGATGGTTTCTTAGGGATCCCACTACATGTTTCATTGGGTTGGTATTCAAAACCGGAGTGGCTACAATTTTCTATTCAATATATCTACACGRYTCTATTGTTTAGTTAYTGGTATYTCTTTRTGACAAAGCARCAAAAGCCAACCAACGYTTAAAGYACTGYCGTCAATATTTCTATCGNAAGGCTTAGTTTACGCTAAGCCTTTTTCACAAACTGTGATTTCAACTTCATCGCGCCAATACCATCAATTTTGCAGTCGATATCATGATCACCATCAACCAGCTTGATATTTTTAACTTTCGTTCCGACTTTAACCACAGACGATGAACCTTTTACTTTTAAGTCTTTAATCACGGTAATGGTATCGCCATCATTCAGCACATTGCCATTTGCATCTTTAATCACAACGCCCTGATCTTCCACTTCTTCAACAGCCGTTTGCAACCATTCATGCGCGCACTCTGGGCAAACATATTGGTCTCTATCCTCATASGTATATTCAGACTGACATTGCGGACATTTGGGCAAAGTGCTCATAGAGAAACTCCATCGATATTGATTGATTTATAGCTAGTACTAAACCACGAATTATAGATGATGCGTGCTAATAGCACTTAAATTTAGTGCTTGTCTCTTTGGAATAAACTAGCTAGTTGTTTAAATTCCAGATTTCATGTGTACAATACCTGATTAAAGAGGTTATATAATGAAAAGCTATTCTGAAATTGAAGCATCTGAGTTATTAAACATGGTGACTCASCATAAAGTGCTACTGGTAGACGTGCGAAATGATGATGAGGTGGAACGCGGCATTATCGCAGGCGCAATGCATATTCAGCTTTCAATGCTACCACTACAATATGACAAACTGAGCAAAGCTGATACGGTCGTATTTTATTGCCATAGTGGCATACGGTCTGCACATGCAGCTGATTTTGCTGTGGCAAAAGGCACTAAGGGGGTTCACAACTTAGTCGGTGGCGTAGTCGCATGGGCTAAAGCTGGTTATTCGCTCACTAAGAAATAAAATATAAACCCATTTAACGAGAAAGATAACAATGGAATTTGATAAAGAAGTTGATGCACGTAATCTTAACTGCCCACTACCTATTTTACGTTGCAAAAAAGGCCTTAGTGACATGGCGGCTGACAAGACTTTAAAAATCATGGCAACCGATCCTGGCTCAGTGAAAGACTTTGACGCTTTTTGCAAGCAGACTGGCCATCAGTTGTTGCAAATGGATGAAGCGGATAGCGTGTTTACGTTTTATATTAAAAAACAGATTAGTGACTAATGCATCATGGCTAAGAAGTTAGCCCTTATCGCATCTAAAGGCGCATTAGACTGGGCTTACCCACCTTTTATTTTAGCGTCTACCGCTGCTGCGCTTGATTATGACGTGCAAATATTTTTTACTTTTTATGGCCTGACACTATTAAGAAAAGATATTAGTGACTTAAAGGTTTCACCCATTGCCAACCCTGCTATGCCAATGCCTCTCCCCATGCCGAACTTAGCGCAAATGATTCCTGGGATGGAAAGTATGGCAACCATGATGATGAAACAAAAAATGGCTAAAAAAGGCATCGCGACGATAGAAGAGTTACGCAGTGCGTGCTTGGAAAGTGGCGTCAAACTGATCGCCTGCCAAATGACCGTTGATTTATTTGATTTCAAGCCTGACGACTTTATTGATGGTATCGAATATGGTGGCGCGGCGACTTTCTTTGAATTCGCAGGCGAGTCAGACGTAAATATGTTTATTTAGCTTGTCTATTCCAAGTGCTTACTTAACCCTTTTAGCATCCTCAACTTGGCTGCGTATTTGACTTAAAAAATGAAATAGAAACGGCAGCATTAACAACACGCCAAGAATAATCATCGTCCAACCCGTTTCATCAAATTGGAGAGATACTGGCAATACATCAATGTCAGCAACCATTTTAGCCATACCCAGTCCAAATAAGGCTGAACCCAATCCTTCAAGTATTAAAAACGGAAAAGAAATCTTAAYTTTTGAATGTTCAGCCATGCTATCTCCTACTTCAATTTAGCTAACTGTGCGGTTAGCTTCTCTAAACTTGCAGCAAATTCAACTACTCGCGCCTTTTCTTGTTCAACGACCGCAGCAGGCGCACGTGCAACAAAGTTTTCGTTATTGAGTTTGCCATTGGCTTTCGCCATTTCCCCCTCTAATCGAGCGACCTCTTTTCCTAAGCGCTCTTTTTCAGCGGCAACATCAATTTCAACTTTCAACATCAATTTAAAATCACCAACTAACATCACAGGCGCATCAGCCTCTGGTAACTCTGCCACCACCTTCACCTCTTCTAACTTAGCCAAGGCTTTTAAATACGGGGCATATGTTGTTAATGTTTCRATATCACCCGCAGCAATTAAAGGCACTTTAGCTGCTGGAGAAATGCCCATTTCGCCACGCAAACTACGACAAACATCGACACAGGCTTTTAATTGCGTAACCCAAGCYTCMGCGTTMWSWKCYRWMTTKKTNNGCTRWNCWTGMKNNGGKAWGCWKMMAASMKMRKGCTATCCCCTGTGCGGCCACTCATTGGGCCAATCGTACGCCAAATYTCTTCGGTAATAAATGGAATAATTGGATGTGCYAAACGTAAAATYGTTTCTAATACACGTAACAATGTGCGGCGTGTTGCACGTTGTTCTGCGTCGCTACCATTTTGCACCTGCACTTTTGCTATTTCCAAATACCAATCGCAATACTGATCCCACACAAACTCGTATATCGCTTTAGCAACCAAATCAAACCGGTAATCTTCAAATGCTTTTTCAACTTCTGCTTCCGTTTTTTGTAAGATAGAAACAATCCAACGATCCGCCTGGCTAAATTGTAAGTGACCTTTTGGCTTGGTATCACAYGCTTCTAAACCACAATCTTGTCCTTCTGTATTCATCAACACAAAGCGTGTTGCATTCCAAAGCTTATTACAAAAGTTWCGGTAACCATCACAGCGTTGCAAATCAAACTTAATGTCACGYCCTGGGCTAGCAAGCGCTGCAAAAGTAAACCTTAATGCATCGGTACCGTAGCCCTTAATGCCTTCAGGAAATTCTTTACGCGTRCGCTTTTCAATTTTTGCMGCATCCCTAGGGTTCATCAAACCAGTCGTGCGCTTTTTAATGAGCGCATCTAAATCAATCCCATCAATCAARTCAATCGGGTCTAACACGTTCCCCTTAGATTTAGACATTTTCTGACCTTCGCCATCCCGAATCAAACCATGTATGTACACATGCTTAAATGGAATTTTTCCAGTGATATGCTTCGTCATCATCACCATGCGTGCTACCCAGAAGAAGATGATGTCAAAACCAGTCACCAGCACAGAAGAGGGTAAATATTGCTGCAACGCTTGATTTTGCGCATCTATCGCTTCATCACCCGTCCAGTCCAATGTTGAGAATGGCCATAAAGCAGATGAATACCACGTATCCAATACATCATCATCACGTTTCAAATCACCCGTGTAACCATCTTTTGCAGCAATAGATTGCGCTTCTGCTTCATCATGTGCCACATAGATTTGTCCGTTATCCCCATACCAAGCAGGAATCTGATGTCCCCACCAAAGTTGGCGTGAAATACACCAATCTTGAATATTATTGAGCCATTGGTTATAGGTATTCACCCAGTTTTCTGGGTAAAACTTCACTTCGCCATTCGCAACAACATCTAACGCTTTTTGCGTAATACTTTGTCCATCAGCAGATGGCTTGCTCATTGCCACAAACCATTGGTCGGTAAGCATTGGCTCAATCACCACCCCCGTGCGATCTCCTCGTGGCACTTTCAATTTGTGCTTTTCAACTTTAACTAAGTACCCTTGTGCGTCTAAATCAGCGACGACTTGCTTACGCGCCACAAAGCGATCTAAACCTTGATATTGGCTAGGTGCTTCTTCATTCACAAAACCTTCTAAATTTAAAATACCAATCGTTGGTAACGCATGTCTTTGACCAACCGCATAATCGTTAAAATCATGGGCCGGTGTAACTTTCACACAGCCAGTACCAAAGTCTTTATCGACATAGTCATCGGCAATAATCGGAATTTCACGGTCACACAATGGCAAGCTTACGTTTTGACCAATCAGGTGTTTATAGCGCTCGTCTTCTGGGTGCACCATCACCGCTACATCGCCCAGCATCGTTTCTGGTCGTGTCGTCGCTACGGTTAATTGACCTGAACCATCGGCAAGCGGATAACTGATGTGCCACATTAAGCCATCTTCCTCCTCTTGCACGACTTCTAAATCAGATACCGCAGTACCTAGCTTCACATCCCAGTTCACCAAGCGTTTCCCACGATAAATCAAGCCTTCGTTATACAAGCGCACAAAGGTTTCAGTCACCACCTTGTTCATGCCTTTATCCATCGTGAAGCGCTCACGTGACCAATCGGGTGACGTGCCCATACGACGCATTTGTTTCGTAATGCTACCGCCCGAAAACTCTTTCCACTCCCACACTTTTTCTAGAAATTTTTCACGGCCTAAATCATGACGAGAGACCCCTTGCGCATCTAACTGGCGTTCCACCACAATTTGTGTGGCAATACCAGCATGATCCGTACCTGGTTGCCATAAGGTGTTATCACCACGCATACGGTGGTAACGCGTCAAGGCATCCATCAAGGTTTGGTTAAAGCCATGGCCCATGTGCAGCGTGCCAGTAACATTTGGTGGTGGGAGTAAGAGGCAGAAGTTGTCTTTAACTTCTGGGTCTAGGCCAGCGGCGTAATAGCCTTTACTTTCCCAAAAGTCATACCATTTACTTTCTATGGCTTTAGGATCAAAAGGTTTGTCGAGCGTGCTTTCTGGAGTTTGTGCTGTTGTATTCATATGCGCGTGATTTTACCACAGCCAATGCTAAGCGCTGGTGCATTAAAGTACACGCATTGCGATTAATAAGCCTGTTAACACAG
>NVTX01000024.1 GCA_002401735.1 Methylophilaceae bacterium
TAAATACCGGATTAGCGGACAGCTTCTCCACATTGCCTTTTGCATCCAATAAACTTTTCCCATCAACAGTCAGAGTCAGGTAATTTATATTCAATTGATCTGCATCGGGCATTTGAACTTTCCAATTCAAACCAAGGTCATGCGCCGCCTTCAGATGCAATTCGCCTTCACCCAGACGAACACCATTTGGATGTTGCTCCAACTGCATGGATAAACCTACCGTCGCATCCCTGATATCTCCCAACTGTTCGGGCCAATCGTTGATCAGGTGGCTGAATGGCTGCAACTGAACATGATCGGCCTTCATATGCCCTTGCAGCGGTAACGTAAGCACATTCACGGCAGCAATATCACCAACAGGGCCGACATGAGCATCCAGCTCGAATGCATCACCCGACAATTGACCGGAGATGCGAACCGATATCGGACGCTGTAGCTGCACATCATCCAAAAGCACATTCAGATCAGACAATATTACAGGGGCCGCATCAGCATCCACCCATGTGACCTGGCCGCCGATCAAGCTAAGTGATTCGGCCTGCAAAGCAGCCAATGCAGGTGCCGCAGGTGAATCAGCGGGGGAGGGGTGAGCTGCCCCGGCTTCACTTGCAGGACCAGATGCCGATGGATTGTCTGGCTCGACGATCACGCGGTTAAAGTCGACTTGGTGGGGCGAATATGAAGCGTGGCGCAAGCGAGATCTGACAGGCAAGCGTTACGTGTACATCTGGGCCGCTTCTCGGTGATTGCAATGCAATCATCTGCCAGCCAATGGATGGTGTCTGTTTCAACCCGCGCCTGGACGATGATCGTCAGTGTATGTTGGTGATTTTTGGCGCAGATGAATACGGTGACAAGGATGTTCCGGGCATCATGGACGGGTTCCGCGAGAATGCAGACAGCTGGCGGGACCTTCTTCGGAGCCTGAAGAAACGAGGGCTGACGATTGCGCCTGATCTGGCCTGTGGGGATGTAAATCACAAAAGCTTCTTCCACCGCATCGTTGCCTTGCTTTAAATCACGCACTTCCGCTCTTAAGGTATCGTTGCGCTGTTTGTAAACGCTGTTTTTTTCTGTCTGCTGACTAACCTTCGTATTAACATTCCAAACGCGCAGCCAACTGCCTTTTCCCAACCACAATGGATATTGCAATAAGGCAATCAGCAACACAAATATTAATGTTAGCGCTTTCATTTAACTTAGTACCCAGCAGTGCTCCATGTAACTTGCGTCTTACAAAACAGCATTTATTTAAAACACCGTATTATTTAAATAACTGATAGAACGCTGACATCCCAGCGTAACTCGATGCATCACCTAACTCTTCTTCAATCCGTAACAATTGGTTGTATTTTGCAACACGCTCAGAACGGCAAAGCGAACCTGTTTTAATTTGTAACGCGTTAGTCGCTACGGCAATATCAGCAATCGTTGTATCTTCTGTCTCGCCAGAGCGATGTGAAATAACCGCTGTATAACCTGCACGTTTTGCCATTTCAATGGTTTCAAACGTTTCCGTTAATGTGCCAATCTGATTCACTTTAATCAATACAGAGTTAGCCACTTTACGCTTGATGCCTTCTTTTAGAATCTTAGTGTTGGTCACAAACAAATCATCACCCACTAATTGCACTTTATCCCCTAGGCGCTTAGTCAACATATCCCAACCATCCCAATCAAACTCGTCCATACCATCTTCAACACTGATAATTGGATATTTGTCGCATAGCGTGGCTAAGTAATCGCAAAACTGCTGTGAAGATAAAGAAGTGCCTTCTGAGGCTAATACATATTGTCCATCTTTATAAAACTCACTACTGGCACAATCCAAACCTAAGTAAACATCTTTACCAGGCTCGTAACCTGCCGCAGTAATCGCTTCCATAATTAACTGCAATGCCGATTCGTTTGAAGGCAAATCAGGGGCAAAACCACCTTCATCACCAACGGTTGTCGCTAGGCCTTTAGCGCTTAATGTTTTCTTAAGCTGATGGAAAATTTCAGCACCGCAACGTAATGCTTCACGGAATGTTGGCAAACCTGCTGGAATAATCATAAACTCTTGAATATCAACAGAATTATCAGCATGCTCGCCGCCGTTAATGATATTCATCATCGGGGTAGGCAGTTGCATCTTGCCAGAACCACCTAAATAACGGTATAAAGGCAAACCGCTTTCTTCTGCAGCTGCACGGGCACACGCCATTGATACGGCTAAAATAGCATTGGCGCCCAAACGGTCTTTATTCTCAGTGCCGTCTAACTCAATTAATGTTTTATCGATAAAGCTTTGCTCTTCACAATCTAAACCAATAATCGCTTCTGTGATCTCAGTATTCACATGCTCAACGGCTTTGAGTACACCCTTACCTGAATAACGATTTTCATCACCATCACGCAACTCTGCAGCTTCTTTAGCACCAGTAGATGCACCTGAAGGTACTGCAGCACGGCCGATAATGCCGCTTTCTAACAATACGTCCGCTTCAATAGTTGGGTTCCCGCGTGAATCCATAATTTCACGGGCGATAATATCTACAATTGCGCTCATTGCTCTTCCTTTAAAATAGTCTTAACTTTGCTTTAAGTTTCAAATAACCGTATTCAAATAACGGTTTACAGCGACAGTTCAGCAAACCCAGCTTTTTTCACTAGGTTATCAATGTCGACTAACACGTGTAACAATTCTTCCATTTTGTCTAATGGCCAAGCATTAGGGCCATCAGATAACGCTTTCGATGGATCTGGGTGTGTTTCTAGAAACACGCCTGCAACCCCACTGGCTACTGCAGCGCGGGCCAACACTGGCACATGCTCGCGTTGTCCGCCGCTCTTATCCCCTTGCCCACCTGGCTGCTGGACTGAATGCGTCGCATCAAATACCACAGGGCAATTCGTTTCTCGCATCGTTGCTAAGCCGCGCATATCAGAGACTAAAGTATTATAGCCAAATGAAGCACCGCGCTCGCAGACCATAATATTGTCTGCACCGCCATTCGCTTCTTTCGCTTTATTTACCACTTGCATCATGTCATGCGGCGCTAAAAACTGGCCTTTTTTAATATTCACAGGTTTACCAGACTGTGCACACGCCACAATAAAATCTGTTTGGCGACATAAAAAAGCAGGCGTTTGCAATACATCGACCACGGCAGCCACATGCGGCACTTGCTCTGTTGTATGCACATCCGTCAGCACTGGCACGCCAATTTGGCTTTTCACTTCGTCTAAAATTCTCAAGCCCTCTTCCATCCCAAAGCCGCGGAATGTTTTGGTCGAGCTACGGTTAGCCTTATCGTAAGATGATTTATAAATAAACGGTACGCCTATGCGCTCAGCAATTTCTTTCAATTGCCCTGCAGTTTCAATCGCAAACTCGCGCGACTCAATCACACATGGCCCAGCAATTAAAAATAATGGCTGATGTAAGCCGACTTCAAATCCACATAGTTTCATTTATATCTAATCCTTTAATCTTGCGACTATTAATTTTACTTTTTAGATTTCTGCGCCTGATAAGCAAGCGCGGCTTCTACATATGATGTAAATAACGGATGTCCAGCACGTGGGTTAGAAGTAAATTCAGGATGGAACTGGCAAGCCACAAACCACGGATGCACGCTTTTTGGTAACTCAATCATCTCGCATAGCGCTTCAGTCGGTGTCCTTGCCGAAATAACCAAACCAGCTTCTTTCAACTGCTCTACATAGTGATTATTCACCTCATAGCGGTGTCTGTGTCGTTCATTCACTTCTTTACCGTAAATTTCAGCAGCCAAGGTATTCGGCTCAATGGGGCATAACTGAGCGCCTAAACGCATCGTGCCGCCCATGTCAGAATCTTCATCGCGTTTTTCAACGCTGCCTGTGGCATCTTGCCATTCWKYAATTAASSCAAYCAMCKKRTNGCSSNGCKWCWKKRTYAAAYTCKGTRCTATTYGCAYYTTCMARACCRRCMAMATYSCGTGCWWWTTCWATGACCGCMARYTGCATACCYAARCAAATKCCSARRTAAGGMAYTTTGTTTTCACGYGCATAWYGAATCGTTTTAATCTTGCCTTCAGTCCCTCGCTTGCCAAACCCGCCAGGGATCAAAATAGCATCCATGTTTTCCAACTCAGCGGTACCATTTTCATCCACATCTTCACTATCAATAAAATGGATTTTCACTTTGGCACTCGTGTGAATCCCTGCATGAATCAATGCTTCGGTGAGTGATTTATAAGATTCTGTAAGGCCAACATATTTCCCTACAAAAGCAATATCCACCTTATGTTTAGGATTGTCCTGCGCATTAGTGATCTTTTTCCATTCACTCAAATTAGCCGCTTTGGCCAAAATATTTAATTTATGGCAGACAATCTCATCCATCATTTGGTCGTGCAATAACAGTGGGATTTTATAAATAGAATCAGCATCAACTGCGCTAATCACCGCTTCAAAAGGCACGTTAGTAAATAAAGCAATTTTTCTGCGTTCCGCTTCAGGAATCTCTCGCTCTGCACGGCACAGTAACAAATCAGGTTGAATACCAATTTCACGCAACTCTTTCACAGAGTGCTGGGTTGGTTTTGTCTTTAGCTCACCAGCAGTAGGAATCCAAGGCAATAACGTTAAATGCACATAACATGCATTGCTAGGACCTTCTTCAAAACCCATCTGACGAATTGCTTCAAGGAAAGGGAGTGATTCAATATCACCTACCGTACCCCCCACTTCAACAATCGCGACATCAGCCCCTTTAGCACCGGCTCTAATATGCGACTTCATTTCATCCGTAATATGCGGAATCACTTGCACGGTTTTACCCAGATACTCGCCACGACGTTCTTTTTTAATGACAGACTCGTATATTTGGCCAGTCGTAAAGTTATTATTTTTTGCCATGCGTGCGCTAATAAAGCGCTCGTAGTGGCCTAAATCTAAATCGGTCTCTGTGCCGTCCTCGGTCACAAACACCTCACCATGTTGAAAAGGCGACATCGTGCCAGGATCAACATTAATATAAGGGTCAAGTTTGAGCATGGTCACTTTAAGGCCACGCGATTCGAGGATAGCACCTAGGCTTGCGGCTGCGATGCCCTTGCCTAAAGAAGAAACTACACCGCCGGTTACAAATACATATTTGGTCATGAAAAAGCTTTATAAAAATTGTTGCAGACGGGAAACTATTTTACGTCAAAGACGCCACAATCACAATGAAACGCTGCACTAGTTTGCAAGAAAAATCGCAGCTTAGCAGAGTGCTTAAATTAAGAGTATAAGCAAGTGTTTTTTAAGTAAACTTATTACATATAAGAAAACCAAAGCGCMAATCAGGCTTGCAGCTCACTAAAGCAACACCATTCAAATCAAGTTCGCTATCTTTTGATTTTCTTAGTGAATCAAATCCACTCCCTCACAAATTATTTTAGAGCGGATTTCCCTTGATTCATCTCAACCAGAAAGTTAAATTACTTCATTAATAATGGTAACGGCACTGAGCGACAAACAAGGTCGCATCAGTTACTTTGTAAACCAAACGGTGTTCTTTATCGATTCTTCTTGACCAATACCCTGACCAGCTATGYTTTAAGGGCTCAGGRTCACCTAGACCTTCAAACGGACTCCGTTTGATATCTTTAATTAACAAATTAATGCGCTTTAATTTTTTCTTATCTTCTTTTTGCCAAAATAAATAATCGTCCCAAGCATCCGTAGCCCAAGATAGAATCATTCTTCAATTAGCGCGTGACTAGCTGCGTTGCCAGCTTCAATTTCATTGATGGATCTTTGYAATCTCTTGGCATTTTTAGGGCTCGCCATGAGGTAAGCGGTTTCTTCGTACGATTGAAAGTCTTCCAAACTCATGACGACAGCAGGCTTCCCATTTTGCCTAGTAATCATCATAGGCTTATGGTCATTGTTTACTTTGTCCAAAACCCCAGCCAAACGCGCTCTAAAAGCTGAATAACTTAGCGTGTCCATAATACATACCCTCCAAAATACCTCATAGGTACTTATTATAGTACARGTACAAAARYAAGTACATGAAGGYTAYANTAAGTCATACCAGACACTCGTAAAGAGCATCACCAACTTCACTAAGATGCTATACCAGTGACGGCATACCCTCAGGCACCACACACTTGCGCTTCTTAAATCAAGTTGGCTGACCTATTGATTCCGACAACTGAACCTTGAATTTCAATGGTTTTGTCGTGCTTTTRTCNATSATNNAAATGTCCTTTTTTGTTATTTTTTTATCACCACTAAGTCAATGAATAATAGATAAAATATTGCGTTTTTACGTGGATTAAATTCCGTGTTATCAGACACACTGTTAAATTGATATTAAAAAAGCAAAAAGGACACTGTTGATAAATAGACACAACTACAGTAAAGTGAACCTAAAGCAATGAATAAAAAGGAAAATACCCCATGTCCACTTTAGTCCGCTATAAAGTATTATCAGACATCTTGTCCCATAAACCCTGTTAATGTACTCGGAGTTTCGAATTAATGATCGACGAACTTAGATTGAGCGTTCTACTTCGAGGAGAAATGTTTTCTCCAAAGGAAGCAGAGAATATCACAGGGCTTAGACTTCAAGATAAGTTAGAGCTTGGTGAGATTTCTCCGAGGGGGCGCTATCGAGGCAAGCCTATTCCCTATGGTACTGCGCAGCTCGAAGTTCCAGCTGAAATACCATATGACGACAGGTTAATGTGGATAGTTCGAGCCCTCGAAGTAAACCTTAAGCAGCTATATGAATGTGGCGCTGAAGAGACAAGAGTTTATGCAGGTTACTTCTATAAAGATCAATGCAATTTTGGCTTTAGCAAGGAAGAGTTGTCGGCAATAGCAAAACTAAATATAGATTTTGATATATCGTGTTACGACATGTCAGATGAAGATGAGGAGTAAATACACTAACAAGCGCATGTTGTCGGACTGGTTTTCCGCTGCGCTCCAAACCAGCCGCAAATGCGGGCGTTATGTTTCAAAAAACACCGTTTGCTTAATAGACGTTTAACTCAAGTAACTAAAAGTATAGGAGAGACTTATGGCTAAGGGAAAAGATGCAAAAAAAGCAGTAAAAAAGAAAGCTGATAAAACTTTGAAAGAAAAAAGAAAAACGCTCTAGTAAAGTATAAGTGCGTTAAATGCACAGCTAAATTAAAATTTTGTTTTTGTAATGGTGATAGCAAAAGCAGAATACAATCATTCACCATAAAATAAAGAGAACGTTATGAGTAAAGGTACAGTTAAGTGGTTCAATGCAGATAAAGGTTTCGGTTTTATTACACCTGAAGATGGGAGTAAAGATTTATTTGTTCATCATTCAGAAATTCAATCGGGTGGTGATTATGCAACATTGAGTGATGGTCAAGCCGTTGAATACGAAGTTGGTGAAGGTCAGAAGGGGCCATGTGCAAATAAAGTTGTTGCCGTTTAAGCAACAAGCACATAACAAACTAAGCTAGGAGGATGCAGCAAAGCTGCACCTCTGCTTAGGCGTTATGTGCCTTCAAATTTCGAAAATAGAAAAATACCAATGACTAAAATAGAAGAATTAATCGCTAAGCATCCTAGCCTGACAAAAGTTGAGGCAATCAAAATCGTAACAGAGAAAAATGAGCGTAAGAAAAAAAATAGATTGGAAAAAACAGATAGAAGTAATGCTAAAAAACTTAGGAATGAAGCAAGCCGGCCAAAGACAGATGAGGTTTGATTATTCAACACATAACCAGATATTCAAACCGCAAGGGTCTTCACCAATCTCGCTAGGCACTAAAGTGCCAAGTCGATTGAGAAAGCGGGACTACCTTCGGTAGCCTCTTAATTTAACGTTAGCTGAGTAAATAATTAGGGTCAGAGCAAACTTAAACATCCCACCGTCCATACCCTTTAAACTGCCGAAACACATCACGCATTTCAGCTTCGGACAGTAACGGCGGCGACGGTGTTATTTGCAATAGTCGCCAATATTGTTCGCATAAGTTTTCCACCTCTTCTGTTACCGCTAAGGCTTCATCCAAATCCACACCCATCGCTATCATGCCATGATTGGCTAATAGGCAGGCTTTGCGCTCTTTAAGTGCTGTTAATGCGTTATCTGATAGCGTTTGTGAACCGAACAACGCATAAGGCGCGCAGCGGATGGTGTCGCCACCTGCCATCGCAATCATATAGTGRAAAGGTGGAATRTCTTTRTGCAGRCAGGCKAYWGTRGTSGCRAACATGCTATGGGTRTGAATGATGGCATTGAYRTCTGGACGGTTTTGYAAAATATCGCTATGAAASCGCCATTCTGAAGAYGGTTTTTTATCTGGCTCATGACTACCATCGAATTGCATTTTTACGATAGCCTTAGCCGTCAAATTCTCTGGCGCAACGCCACTTGGCGTGATTAAAAAGCCATCTTCACAGCGCACACTAACATTGCCCGCGGTACCTTTATTAAGCCCCATTGAGACCAATTTCTGACTAATGCTAACTAGCAATGCGCTTAAATTTGATTCCAATTTTGTCATTTTGTTAATCATTAACCTTTTGCCCACGCGATTTCGCCCAATCCATCACAGCGGACAATTTTGGTGATGCCGCATCGTTAGTGTGTTGCAGCAAACCCCAGCTCCCCCACTTAGACCACCCTTCGACACTGGTAAAGGTGCACATTAAATCACCCCCAGCAGTTTGCCAGTGTACTAGGTTTTTAGCATAAACCTCACCCATGCGTGCATCGCCATTGGCTTGCATTAACAAATCCCCTAATACATCATTATTTTCGGCACCTTGGATGCCAACCAAATGCTGACCGCCTTCATAGGCCACTAATTTTAGTCCAAACTTATCTGCTACCTTTTTATTGGCCTCTATCCACGATTGGGCTTCTGGTAGTGCGGTTGTGTTTAAGTATGCAAATAGTTTATCTAAACTCCATGCCGCGACTTTATCAGCAGAAATCCCTGCATCATTGGTCTCCATCGGCACGTTGAAAGAGACATAAGGCGCAATGGCTAATACATCCACTTGTGCCGCAAGCTCACCTACATTTAATAGCTGCTCTGAGAGGTAAGCATTAGCCGCCTGCGAAGCAATCACATTGACTAAGCGGTTGCGGCCTTCAAATACGGTTTGCCAAGTGTTGAAAATRGTGACTGATCGCAGCGCATTAAAATGAAAAGCGGCATCCCAYKCATCATTGGCGAGATTTAATGCTTKGCCTTGCTTCGCRGCGTAATCATATTGGTCAAACCCACCRTTCCAGACTTCATTGGAATAYTCTACCCATGCATGCAGGTGCGGTTTTAAATGGTGCTTAACCACCATTGCGAATTGCTTAATATAGTCATCGTCCGCTTGGTGCGGCATACAAAACCAAGCATCTGCGTCTAGTCTGTTCGCTAAATCGACCAATAGCTCAACAGGCACGCCCTTTTGTGTATAACTGGCATCGTTAGGTTTGGGTCTGTTTTTCCAATGCTGCTGTTCAGAATTATTCGTCGCCATCATATCCATCAAGCGAATACAAGCCACACCTGACCACCGCGATAAGAATTTAGGATGCCAAGGGTTGCTTTGGTAGCTGGTTTCAAAGCCTGGTGCAATCACGCGTATGTTACGCAGATGGTTTTTCGGGTTGGTTGCAACAATGTCGATGGCGAGCATGCCTTTTGTTGCATCTATGTCGACTTCTAACCGACCTTGCCCTGTTTGCTTCATCACACCAACGGGTGCAGTCAATTCAATTTCACCTTCGCCATCGTAAAGAATCACATACGTCCCACTGGGGTACGCAACTTCATCGCCAGCACAAATGATTTTTGTCGCACGGCAATCCCTGTCTAAGGCCTTTACCCATCCGTGCGCATCTAACACCAATGTTGGGCCAGACCCCCAATCACCAGAAGGTGGTTGACTGACCCATGCGCCAGACTGATGCATTAAATCCACAAAAGGAAACTCTGACGCCCAATAGGCAATGCCACTAAAGTTAATCCCCAGCCGCGCGTTAGGTGTTGGCACTGGCTTAACAACATGCTGGGCGCTTGTGTTTTTAGTGCCCGCATTCGCTGTATCTTTACTGAGTGCTTTATAACCAAAAAATAGGCTGCCAGCAGCCAATGAGCTTGCGCCGATTAGAAACTTTCTTCTTCCGTTAACGCTATGCTTAGGTCGTTTCTGTTTCATGTAGTTCCTATTATCAGCCGTTAGCGTTTCAAGCTAACTTGCAACGCCGCTGGTTGATATGTCCCTTTTTCGGTAATGATGCCAGTCACCAATCGTGCGGGCGTCACATCAAATGCTGGATTAGCCGCAGGGCTGCCTTTAGGCATCACACGCACGTGTTGCACGCTACCATCGGCTAATTCACCTTGTATATAAGCCACTTCATCACTATTGCGTTCTTCGATTTTAATTTGCGCGCCATTTWCCACCGCCCAGTCTATCGTAGGGCTTGGCACTGCTGCATAAAAAGGAATTTGGTTATCGTATGCGGCTAATGCTTTTAGGTAGGTGCCKATTTTRTTRCARACRTCGCCATKGGCCGYKRYGCGRTCSGYGCCGACAATAACCATATCAACCTGACCTTGTTGCATTAAATGACCGCCTGCATTATCAGCAATTACCGTATGTGGCACGCCATGTTGAGCGAGTTCCCATGCCGTCAAACTGGCGCCTTGATTACGCGGCCGTGTTTCATCGACCCACACATGAATACTCAGCCCTGCATCGTGTGCAGTATAGATAGGTGCTAGCGCCGTACCAACATCAACCGTCGCTAACCATCCAGCATTACAGTGGGTCAGGATGTTAAATGTTTTTTGCTGATAAGCTTTTTGAATAAGGTCACACCCATGCTGACCAATCATCTGGTTTTGCTTCACATCTTCTTCTGCAATGTGTGCGGCTTCTTTCCAAGCGGAGAAATTACGCTGTGTTGGCTCAATTTTTTTCAAATGATCTACCATCCGATTAACTGCCCAAGCCAAATTGACAGCGGTTGGTCGGGATTGAATGAGCTTATCAGCTGATAACGTTAAGTTAGCATCCGAATCGTCTTCTAACATCGCCAATGCCATCCCATAAGCAGCCGAAGCACCAATTAAAGGTGCACCGCGAACTTGCATCGTGCTAATCGCGTGGATCATCATTTCCAATGAATGCACGCGCACAATATCAAAGCGAAATGGCAATTGTGTTTGATCAATTACCTCAACGTACTTGCATCGAGGGTCTGGCCAAATAGTTCTGTAATGTTTCTCATTTATATACATAAAAGTGATGTTCTCGGCAATGCTTATTACTAAAAAGAATTATAAAAAAACATTAATTAATCCTTGCAATTTTTTGATAAGTATTTTTTGCCATTTTCCATCCACAAAATCTGTGGATAACTTTGTGGATTGTTGTGACTTAAAAACGTAACGTACCAATTTAAAAGGGTTTTTTTAAAACGTTCATTTTTTAATCTATTTTTTTATTCAATAAAATCAATGACTTACTGCATCCCCTTGGTTTAATACAGTTTTTTGGCAAAACTTAATGTAACGCATCAACTCGTGTGCATAAGTCAGCTAATTTAGGTAGAACTGCAATAGAATTTTTACTAGTGATTTCAATGATTTGCGACAGTGGAATGCGCCTCAAATCAGCTAAAACAGTTGCCACTCTCAACAATTCCTTTGGGCTATTTCTCTCTTTCTTTGCTAGCCACGCTGGCGGCATATCTGGCGCATCCGTTTCTAGTACAATCGCTTCCAAAGGCAGGTTTTTAGCAAGCTCTCTAATTTTCAAAGCACGCGTATAAGTCATCGCACCACCAAAGCCTAACTTGAACCCTAAACTGATAAATGCTTCCGCTTGTTGCATGCTGCCATTAAAAGCATGTGCAATGCCGCCATTGACTTTAATCCGCCTTAAATGCTTTAACACATCATCTATYGCATGCCGTACATGCAAAATAACAGGCAAGTCGTATTGCTTTGCAATTTGGAGCTGCTCACTAAAAAAGTATTCTTGCGTCTCTTTATTCTGTTTCGTGACAAAAAGATCTAGCCCAACCTCACCAATCGCGACCAATTTATTTTCATGCATTAGCGTTTCTGCGACCAGCGCATCTAAACGTGCAATATCACTAGGGAGTACATTGTCTATCGTCATCGGGTGCATTCCCAGTGCATAGCAACAATGTGCATTCTGTTGGGACAGCTTGGCTACCTGCGCATAATTTTTTGGTGTAATAGCCGGCACAACGATCATCCCTACCTTAGAGGCGATTGCTTGCAATAAGACTTGATCACGATCACCATTAAATACTGACGCATCTAAGTGGCAATGCGTATCAATGAGCTTCACGATTCAGCACACCTAGCCCGCACGCGGATATCCTGACCAAACTGACGCACTTCAATCACTTCAAGTGCAATCGCTTCTTGCATCGTTTGTAATGCTGGCAAAGCAAACATGCCCTTCGCATCACTTCCCATCAACTTAGGTGCATAATAAATCACAAGTTCATCAATGCATTTAAGCGCCATCAGCGCACCGTTTAGGCCATCACCACCTTCTACCATCACTTCATTTACTTGCTCGCTAGCCAGGWGGCTTAATAAGCTCTCAAGGCAGACTTTACCTTCATCGTTAGGGATGCAAAGCAAGGAAATTCCCTTTGCAACTAATGCTTCTGCTTTATTCTCTGGATCCGAAGAAAAGGCAATCAGCACCWGTTCATTTTTCAATAATTTGGCATCTAGCGGTATGCGCAAATGGCTATCCACCACAATACTGATGGGTTGGCGTCCAATATCTAATTCACGCACGGTTAAACTAGGGTCGTCTTTAAGCACTGTACCAATACCAGTCATCACCGCGCATGACCTAGCACGCCAATGTTGCACATCCGACCGTGCTGCAGCGCCAGWAATCCACTGACTCACCCCATTATTTAATGCGGTTTTACCATCTAGACTAGCAGCGATTTTACTGCGCACAAATGGCCGACTATTCGCCATACGAGAAATAAACCCTGCATTTAACGCTAACGCTTGCTGCTGCATCAAACCAGTTAAGACCGTGATACCGGCGGCTTGGATGGCGGCAATGCCTTGCCCTGATACTAAAGGGTTAGGATCTTGCATAGCAATTACCACTTTGGCCACATCTGCTTGTATTAACGCCTCGGTACAAGGAGGCGTCAGCCCGTGGTGGTTACAAGGTTCAAGGGTCACATAGGCAGTCGCGCCCTTTGCTTTACTCCCCGCCTGCTTGAGCGCATGTATTTCAGCATGTGGTGTGCCTGCTTTGAGGTGTGCGCCTTCACCCACAACGCCACCATCATGCACAATGACGCAGCCGACACGAGGATTCGGCATGCTGGTATATAAGCCCTGCTCTGCTAACCGCAATGCCTGTGTCATAAAGAGGTGATCGTCAGGCGTAAAGTCAGTCATTATTGGCAGTCTTAATTTAAATCTTTAAGCGCATCGCGGAAGTCATCCACATCTTGGAAGCTACGGTAAACCGAGGCAAAACGAATATAAGCGACTTTATCAAGCTTACGAAGCTCAGCCATCACCCACTCACCTATTTGGCGTGAAGACACTTCTCGCTCGCCTAGCACAAGCAATTTGCTGCGAATATGATGTAACGCTTCTTCCATTAGCTCGGCGGATACAGGTCGCTTATGTAGTGCAAGAAAAAACCCTTCTCGTAATTTAGCTTCTTGAAACTCTTCGCGATTACCGTTGCCTTTAATGACTTGTGGCAAACGCAAGTCAGCTGTTTCATACGTTGTGAATCGTTTGTCGCAACTGCCGCAGCGACGGCGACGGCGAATAGAATCACCCTCGTCATTCACACGGGAATCGACGACTTGGGTATCAGCATCATTACAAAAAGGGCATTTCATTATTTCATTAACACCTAATCATTAATCGGTATAGACGGGAAAACGTGATGTTAATGCGTGGACTTTTTCTTTCGTCGCCGCAATCACTGCTTCATCTTCAGGGTTATCTAGGACATCAGCCATTAAGTTAGCCACTTGTTTCGCTTCTTCCTCTTTAAAACCACGTGTTGTAATAGCTGGCGAGCCAATGCGCACACCAGATGTCACAAATGGACTCTCAGGATCATTTGGAATCGCATTCTTGTTCACAGTGATATGTGCCAAGCCTAGGGCAGCATCTGCTACTTTTCCTGTTAAGCCTTTCGCACGTAAATCTACTAAGAACACATGTGATTCTGTGCGTCCAGAGATGACACGTAGGCCCCGTGCTGTTAATGTTTCCGCCATGGCCACAGCATTCTTCAGCACTTGTTCTTGGTACGTCTTAAATTCAGGTGTTGATGCTTCTAAAAAGGCTGTCGCCTTCCCTGCTATCACGTGCATCAATGGACCACCTTGCAAGCTTGGGAACACGCTAGAGTTAAGCWTTTTCGCAAACTCCTCTTTTGCCATGATGATACCGCCACGTGGGCCACGCAAGGTTTTATGTGTTGTTGATGTCACAAAGTCTGCATGTGGGACTGGGTTTGGATAAACACCAGCAGCAATCAAACCAGAGTAATGCGCCATATCGACCATAAAGTAGGCGCCAACTTTTTTGGCAATCTCTGCCATACGCGCCCAGTCAAAACGTAATGCATAAGCAGAAGCACCGCCTACTAATAAGTGTGGTTTAGCTTCAATAGCGATACGTTCCATTTCGTCGTAATCAATTTCTTCTTGATCATTTAGGCCATAAGCCACAATGTTAAATAGCTTGCCTGAAATATTAGCAGGAGAGCCATGTGTCAAATGTCCACCATGACCTAAGTTCATGCCCATGATGGTATCGCCAGGTTTTAACATAGAAAAATAGACAGCCTGATTGGCTTGCGAACCAGAATGTGGCTGCACGTTAGCGTACTCAGCGCCATATAACGCTTTCAAACGATCAATTGCTAACTGTTCTACTTGATCGACAAATWCACATCCACCATAAAAACGTTTACCGGGATAACCTTCAGCATATTTATTTGTCAGCTGCGAGCCTTGTGCTTCCATTACGGCTGGACTGGTATAGTTCTCAGAAGCAATGAGCTCAATATGTTGATCTTGACGCTCAACTTCTGCATCAATCATTTTTGCGATTGCAGGGTCAGTAATATGAAGTTTTTTTGARTGGCTAAACATAAGGTTAAATGGTTTCCAAATGAAGGTATTAAATAAGGTCGCATTTTATCATGCCAAGCTATTTACATAAAACTTATGTCACTGATTAAACAGCTTACTAACATTTTCTACGTATCCAAAAACAATTAAATCCCTTTGCCTTTCCCAACTATTTGTTAGCAAGCTATAATGAGCCTTTAAGTATTAACATAAGCTGAAACACATGAAATGGACAGAGACACAAAGAATCGCTGAAGACCTGTACGACAAATATCCAGAGACAGACCCAAAATCCATTCGGTTCACCGACTTAATGGAATGGGTGATGGAGTTAGACGGCTTTGATGATGCAGAAGGCCATTGCGGCGAAAAAATATTAGAAGCCATTCAACTCGCTTGGATTGATGAGGCGAGCTAGCCATGTTTGAAGCATTGCTTGGGCTATTTATCAAGCATTTCATTTGCGATTTTCCATTGCAGATGTTCCCATGGCTGTATCAAAATAAAGGCCGTTACCTACACCCTGGCGGTATTGTCCACGCGGGCGCACATGGCTTAGGCACCTTTATTGTGCTCAATTTCTTTATTGGCAGCCATGCGGCCATGCTGTATGCAATCATCGATATGATGGTGCATTACCACCTTGATTGGGCAAAAATGAATTTATCTGACCATTACAATTTAAAACCTGATAGCAGCGAATGGTTTTGGCTGTTATTAGGCTTAGACCAACTTTTACATCACCTTACTTACTTTGCGATCGTTTACTATGCATTCAACTACACCGGCTTCTAGCCAAGCCGTTCCAAAAGAAATCTTTAAAGCCTATGACATCAGAGGCATTGTCGATAAAACACTCACGCCAGAAATCGTCGAAGCCATTGGTCACGCATTGGGAAGCGAAGCAGTTGCTCGTGCCCAAAAAACCATTTGCGTTGGTTATGATGGTCGGCTATCGGGCCCAACACTAGCCTCAGCCCTCTCACGCGGCATCCGTAAAGCAGGCATMGATGTCATTAACCTAGGTTTAGTGGCTACACCCGTGGTGTACTTTGCGGCATTTCACCTGAAGACTGACTGTGGCGTCATGGTCACAGGCAGCCACAACCCACCTGATTATAACGGTTTAAAAATGGTATTAAACGGAGAAACATTGTCTGGTGATGCCATCCAAGGCTTACGTCAGCGTATTGAAACTAACGATTTAGTCACGAGCGATGAGGGGCAAGAAAGCAGCTACTATATTGACGATGAATATATCGCTAAAATTAGCGACCATATCAAACTAGCGCGCCCAATGAAAATTGCGGCCGATTGCGGCAATGGTGTCGCGGGTGCTTTTGCAAAAAAACTTTATGAAGCACTCGGCTGCCAAGTCGAAGAATTATTTTGTGAAGTTGATGGCAATTTTCCGAACCATCACCCAGACCCATCAGTACCAGACAACTTAAAAGACTTAATCCAAGCGTTAAAAACAGGTGATTCTGAAATCGGCCTTGCCTTTGATGGTGACGGCGACCGTTTAGGTGTTGTGACCAAAGAAGGCAATATCATTTACCCTGATCGCCAGTTATTACTTTTTGCAGAAGATGTGCTCAAACGCGAACCAGGCGCCACGATTATTTACGATGTTAAATCAACACGTAACTTAGCCCCTTGGATTAAAGCACGTGGCGGTATTCCACTTATGTGGAAAACCGGCCATTCTTTAGTCAAAGCAAAAATGAAAGAAACAGGCTCAGCACTTGCGGGAGAAATGAGTGGGCACGTATTCTTTAAAGAACGTTGGTATGGTTTTGATGACGCCACCTACACCGCTGCACGTTTATTGGAAATACTCTCCAAAGATGGCCGCGTTGCTGACGACATCTTTAACGCCCTACCCGATAATATCAACACACCGGAATTAAACCTCACTACCGCAGAAGGTGAAAACCATTCGTTAGTGGACAAACTTGTCACAGCAGCACATTTTCCCGGCGCAAAAATCACCACCATCGTCGGACTGCGCGTGGATTATGAAGATGGCTTCGGGCTAGTGCGCGCATCAAATACAACCCCCTGTCTGGTATTCCGCTTTGAAGCCACCACCGAAGCAGCATTGGCGCGCATTCAAAAAGATTTTCGCCAATTAGTGGCAACGCAAGCACCAGAAGCCGAATTACCATTTTAACAACACCGTAGGGGTGCCCCTTGTGGGTACCCGGTTTGCCGTGCATACCCCAAACAATCCGGTCAC
>NVTX01000025.1 GCA_002401735.1 Methylophilaceae bacterium
ATTTCGCCTATGGGCGAGTGACTTTTCTTTTGCTTGCTCAAAAGAAAGTAACCAAAGAAAAGAGCACCCCACACTACGGGCTGCGCCTTCCCTGTGCTACTCAATCAATCTAGCGGCTGCGGAACTCGCTACGCTCAGACAGTCCTCGCCGAAAACCCTAGATTGATTTCCGTTGCTCGGCGTAGCGCCAAGGGGGTAAGGAAACCAAATGGATACAATGATCGGTTGGTTTTTACTAGATTGTTTTTTAACACTAAAGGTACTCATTCGAAGAGCTGTGGTTGAACATCCCCTTTATCACGCTGAGTAGCGCAGACAAAATAAGGAGAAGGTGAGGACCTGTTTGAGCACCGCGACAAGCCACGGTTTGTGTGGTTTGTTAGGGCGAGTTCCGCAGCCGCTTATTTTGTTGAGCAACGCAAGGGAGGCGTAGCCCGTGATATTGGGGTGCCGTTTTCTTGGGTTACTTTCTTTTCAGGCAGTTAAAAGAAAGTGACTAGCTGTCGGGCTACCCCCGACAAACACTGTTAGCCCCACTGAAACCTGTCCTCCCTAAACCATGTATTCCATAAGGGCACCGTAAAACTCCAAGCAAACAACGCGACAATCATACCTTGTGGTTTGAATAAACCATATTGCCAAGCAAAGGCTGTTGTGGCGACACAGATAGCATAAGCGATTCGTGCGGTGCGATGTTGGGGGGTGGTCATGGGGTCGGAAATCATGAAGAAGGCGAATAGGATGGTGGCGCCGTTCATGGCTTGGTGTAGCCACATATCGAAGCCTAAGCTGGGGATGTARCCTAGCCARATGAGTCTGGCGGCGAGTAGGCTTAACCATGTGCCTAGGAAGGTGAGGCTGATATCCCAGCGGGAGATGCGGCCTGTGACTAGGCCGCCTAGGGCAACCATCCATAGCATGGCGAGGGTTTCTTGCCCCCATTGTCCGGGGGAAAGCCATGTGTGTGGCATAAAGGYCATGGCAGCGAATGCGGCAAAGTTTGCTGGGTTGAGTATGTGTCCTCTTGCCTTGCCACTGCCAAACCGAAAAACAAATTTACTACTCATGGCAATAAAAGCTAACAGCGGCTGTGCCCAKSYAACATCTGACCKSACYARGATGCAGATGCCGCAAGTGGTRATGACRGCGCTTARGTARCCWGTTAACTTTTTRCGATTTGGCAGTTTTAGAAAGAACTGCCAAAAAGCTTGCGTGCCAAGGGCTGCGGTAAAGGTTAGCAGGACTTGTATGCTGGTGAGAGAGAAGTCACGCGCTAAGGCACCAAATAACAGTAAACAGACTAAGAATGTTATTTGAAAATAGCGCGCATCAGTTAACGTTAATGCTGGCCATGCCAGCCAGTGCGGCACACTGGGCTTACATGGAGAGGGTTGAATGGCGAGTGACTTCATGGTTGCGCTCCTTTAGCTGGCGTTCTTTTTGTTAAAGAGTTTTTCCCACCATTTTTTGTTGCTGGGRRCRTTCATGCCAGACTTGATGCCTGTAAAGTGCTCGGCTTCCGTTTGGCTCCAGCCTGTGTAGCGCATGAGGGTTTGTAGCTCTTGTTGTTGGCGTTGTGGTAGGGCTGTTTCGTAATAACGACGTGCCGTTTCTACTGCGTTATTAGTGCTTGCTTTGCAACTTTGAATGCAGGCGTTAACACGGTCTCTGCCTTTGATGAAATCACGCCAGCCATTAGCAACGCCTTTGCATGAATCTTCGCAGTTGTAGCTAGCAGCTTTTTCGCGACACTGCTGCACTGTTCCTTCGAATGGGTTTTGGACTACATAACGGGTTTGCCAATTCTGACGGTCACCCGTTTGTACAAACACCAAATCTTCAGGGAATGTTTTGGGGGTGTAGCGCACATGTAAACGGGTCAATAAGGCATTTTGTCCGCCGCCTTTGTGTTTATTCACATTGTCACCTAACCAAAACACACCAGCTTGGTTTAACTCTTGTTGGCTTAATGGGTTGGCAGCGCAAGGGTCGCACCATGCCATGTCCCAAAAGTATTCCGTGAATACKACGCTATGTTTTTCTAGCTTCGCTTGGTGGTCGAATAGTGATTTATAAAAAGTGGAGAAGTCTTTTTTGATGGCTGGCGGTAAGTTCTCATTGGCTGGTAATTTCACCGTGCGGTAATTAGCACTTTCTACACGGCCATTTTTAGTGAGCACATAAACGATTAAATCTTGTGGTTTTGTTGGGTCAGCGTTAATCATGCCTAAGCGAATAGGCAACATAAACTTTTCACTTTCAAAYGCAAACTGTAGYGGGCGAAGRTATTGAATGCCTGTTTTTGCTTGYGCTTGTAAATTCACTTTAGCCACAAAAAACTTCATGCCTARYGCYACRTAWGGCTTWARYGCAGCYGCTGCWCCTTTAGGCATTTTGTARCCRTTTTGACGYAGCCAAATRGCTAAGCCATTTGATTGTTTRGCAGATAGCATGACGATGTCATATTCACCAACGGTATAGCTGGCTTCCACTGCAACGCCTAGGGCTTTATCTTCTTTTTTTGCTTTCATGGTGCGTCTAGCCATTGGCATTGCAGCGCTATCTTCCATTTCATATAGCACGTCGTAACGCTGACCAACGGGRCAGGGGTCTGGGTCRAAATAYTCTGCTAGRCGAGGRGAKGAGTAAGCRTCTAGTCKATCGAAYARSCGCTTATCACCGATGCGRACTTGCCCTTCTTCTAAKATATGYGGKACWGGYACKACTAAGGCAAAGTCTTTCAGTGGGCCACTAAAATCATTTAACATCGAAACGACACTGCGATTACCATCGCGCGCTAAAATGACTTGGCTAGCTTCATTAAAGAGTGACGCATCGGCTTTGCCGGCAAAGAAACCGCAGAATGCCTGCGCATTACCTGAGGCCAGAGATAAGGCAATGGCGGCTAGGGTTAAAAAACGAGAATAAAATCGGGATGCTTTCATGTTTTGCTCCTTGTTAAAAAATGGCTTACATAGCGTTACACGTACAGAAAGCAGGGACGGGGTTAAAAAATTAAAAATAATGTTTAACCCCGTTTTAATTGATTGACCGTTTAATAAGCTAATGCCTATACTTGCGTGATGAGTGATGGGTTGTCAGATGAGGAATTGATGCGCAAATTTTGCGCGGGTGAAACGCATGTGTTTCAACTGCTATATGCGCGGCATGAGCAGTCGCTTTATCGCTATGTGCGACGGTTGCTTGGCAATAGTGAAGCTTTGCAAGCGGAAGATGTGTTTCAAGATACATGGATGAAGTTGGTTGATGCGCGACATAGCTGGCAGCCTCGTGAAAATGCGACTTTCAAAACTTGGCYTTACACATTGGCGCATCACCGTGCAATCGATGTGCTGCGTAAAAGTGGACGTGAAATTTCTGTTGATGATGGCTGGGCATTGGGTGATAGCCAAGAGCCGTGGCAGTTATGGCCAGCATCGAGCGCAGAGCAACCTGAGCAACAAGCATTCTGGCGCAAAGCAGGTCAGCAATTATTGGATTGCCTAGAAGGGCTGCCAGCACTACAGCGCGCTGCCTTTTTATTACACCATGATGATGGGCTAACTTTAGACGAAATTACTCAGGTGATTGATGCTGAGTTTGAAACAGTGAAAAGCCGTTTGCGCTATGCATTAAGCAAACTGCGTGCTTGTATGGGCGCGCATATTAAACCATTGATAGAAACGGATAGTACAACTTGAGCTTACGTGATGAACACTTACAGCAAGCACTAAAAAATGCGCCAGATAAGGATGTGGCGCCGAGTGATGTGGTGCGTCAAAAAGTACTTGATTATGCAGAAAATGCAGTTAATCCCAAGCGTTCCAGTTTCTTTAAACATGGTTTGAAGTTCTTTCATGATTGGCGTATCTCAAGCTGGCAGCTTGTCGGCATGAGTACTRTTGCTAGCATTCTATTTGTTACGGTGTTGCTACGAGATCAACTGSCTGMAGAGRCGCTGTGGTTGGATGATGAGCAAGCGCTTGCRCAAACCAAWGCAGAACCMSCCGCAACTAAYAAGCWGCAACAAGATGYGTTGTCACCTAAAAARGAAGCGTTTGCCGATGCGGTTATTCACGATGAGGGCCTCAGCTTGCCTGAGCCTGTCGCAGAAAGAGAAATCGTCAATCGTGTTGAAGATAAGGTGGCAAAAGCTAAAAAAAGTGTGCCATTGGAAACAAACGTGCCAAAGCCGATAGCAAAAGAAGTTGAAAGGCCAGCCATAGGCTTGGCTGAGAAAAAAGATACTGTTGCGGCGCTTACGCGCTCAGATGCGCCGATGGGAGTAGCTGTAGAAGAGCGTGCGGATATGGTTGAGCGAGCGGTTTCAGCCGATGCCGAAACGATGGAAGCAGCCGTGGAAAGTGAAAGACCTCGAACCGCAGCCAAAGCGCGTATGGCGGCTAGAAAACAAGTGTTGCCAATGGCGAAAGAAGTGTCAGGTACTGCGTTAGCGAAAAAAGATATTCAGGTTGGAACCCTACGTATTTTGTATGCTGAGAGTGATTGGCCTGAGAGCAAGCCATTGTTTGATGCCGAAACGGGGTATCGTATCGAGATGGTTGAAAGCATAGTGGTTAACTTGCCTGTGGAAGAGTTGGACGCGTATAACGAAACCATGCGAAATTGGTACCATACCAATGAAAACTTAGCGGATTAGGTGTGGACTAGGAGTTGTAAGTCGGCAATATTTATTTTGTTTGCCTTGCTGCCGTCACTGGATTTTTTAGTGGCCACACGCATGTCATCAAACTCAAATACACTAAGCTTTTGTAAGCCATATTCTGTTTCTAGGGTGTAAGTAGGGACGGTTTTACGACCTTTGTCTTTTTTATCTTTACTCGGTCTGTTAGATAGGCGATAAGATTTTTCGCTGCTTTCAAAAGGGATTTGTTGGCTGAGCAAAAAAATCTCCACCTCTTTTGCACTATCTGCAAATAAGTGGATATCCGTTTGTGTGTTTTTTCCAGCAGTGCCTTCCAATACGCTACCTGTAAGAAAAGGGTTAAACCGTTCAAAAACCTGCATGGTGGCTAACGCCGATTTTCTCAATATTTTGAGCTCTTTCGGTTGATCGTCAGCATTGTAGAGTTGGTGATAAAGTTTCACCTCATCTTCAATTTCAGCATTGGTAGGCAACACACTTTTTTCTGACACACCGACTTGGCGGCCAGCCTTTTTCTTGGCATAGGCAAAATCACTAATGCCATCCTCTATCATCATTTGCGCGGCTTGCTGCGCAATCATGTGCCTTAACTGGCCTAGATTCTCTCGTGCCATATATATCTATATCGGTAGTTTAATACCCTGAAGGATTTAAAATGCTGCGAGCGTTGTCAATACCACTTCCTCTTTCCTGTTTTTTTATCTTTTTAGTTTTTACGGGAGTATCCGTTCTTTCCGAATGCGTGCTAATCGTAGCGCCATCTGTAGCAGACTTAGCCTCTGCTCTTTCTATTTGGCTTGGCAATGCTACTGGTTGCCTGACATCGGAATTGGTTTGTTCAATCGCTTCCCAGGGGTCATTTAACTCACTTTCAGGTGCTGCTTGTCCTGGTTGTAGTGGGTTATTGGATAGGTTGTCTGGGGGGAATGCAGATTCAAATGCATCCATAAGCGGTGGTAAGTCTAGTTCTAGTAATGGGGGTGGGTTYTCATGGTAAAAATACTCATCAATGCCATCTTCATCTTCATCAGCCAGTGTGCCTGTGGTTGGATCAATGCGTAAAGACATGATGCCCGCGGGTATTTGAAGTGGTTTAACGGGTTTTCCTTTAAGCGCCGTCGCCATATATTTCACCCAGATTGGCAATGCTGCGCGCCCACCTGTTTCGGATCGACCTAGCGATCGTGGTTGATCATAGCCCATCCAAGCAATCGCCACTTCGTGCGGGGAGTAACCAGCAAACCAAGCATCAACAAGATTATTGGTCGTACCTGTTTTCCCTGCCAAATCTGATCTACCAAGCACTTTAGCTCTTGTGGCAGTGCCTCTTTGCACGACATCGCGTAGCATAGAAGTCATTAAAAATGCATTACGCCCATCAATGACACGTGGCGCAGTTTTACCCGCGACCGGGTATTTTTTTTCTTCAATAAGATTGCCTTCGCTATCAGTGATTTTGCTGATTAAGTGAGGCTTAATGCGGTAACCGCCATTCGCGAAAATTGCGTAGCCATTTGCCAAACCTAACGGCGTTACAGAACCAGCCCCTAGCGCCATCGTGAGGTATGCGGGATTATGCTTGCGTGCAAACCCAAATTTAGTTGCGTAATCTTGCGCGTAGCGGACGCCAATGCTATCTAGAATGCGAATGGAAACGACATTTTTTGACTTAATTAAAGCCGTGCGCATGCGAATAGGGCCGTCATATTTGCTATCGTAGTTTTTAGGAGCCCACTCTTTTTTAGAGCCAACTTCTTCAGCAGACATGAGGATTGGCTCATCTTCAATAATGCTTGCAGGGGTGAAGCCTTTTTCTAGGGATGCGGAGTAGACAAAAGGTTTAAAGCTAGAGCCTGCTTGGCGGTATGCTTGTGTCACATGGTTGAATTTATTTTTGTAGAAATCGAACCCACCAACTAAAGCGTTAATCGCGCCGGTGTTTGGATTTAATGCAACCAATGCAGACTCCACTTCTGGGAGTTGTACAATCTGCCATGCGTCTTTCATTTTAATGATGCGTACGACAGAGCCAACTTTAACTTTTTGTTTTTTTGCTTTCTTTTGAGCGAGATCTCTTTTTAGTAGACTTAAGCCAGCGCCAGTGATGGTTAGTTTCTCGCCATCTTTGGTAAATAACTCGATAGATTTAACGGCTCTTTTGGTGACAATRGCAGGAAYAAAGCCCTTATATTCTGCTATGTTCGATAGYRCTGATTTCATCTCTTCATYTAATTTATTCGTATYAAATTGTGATAAATCAATCCATTTTTCAGCTTTTTTATAGCCTTGTCGTTTTTGATAGTCAAGAATGCCAGAAACAACAGCATTGTTAGCCGCCTCTTGGTTGGTTTTTAATATGGTGGTATAGACTTTTAACCCGCCATTGTATATTTCTGCACCATAACGTTTATATAAGAGTTGACGCGCCAGCTCGGCAACATAATCAGCCCGCAGTGCACGKGTTTTTTTKGTRGCTTTTTTGAAAACAAGYKCTTGTTTTATTGCATCGTCAAACTGATCTCTATCGATAAAGCCATAACGATGCATATCACGTAAKACTTCTTGCTGCCTAGCAAGGGCTTTTTTTGGTCTGTAGAAGGGGTTGTAGCCAGAMGGTGCTTTAGGTAAGCCTGCTAATAAAGCAGAYTCYGCAAGGGTGAGTTCAGCGAGTGGTTTTGCAAAATATACTTGAGATGCCGCTGAAAACCCGTATGAACGTTGYCCTAAATAAATCTGATTAAGATATAACTCAAGAATTTGATCTTTAGATAGYACYTTCTCAATTTTAATTGCTAATAATGCTTCTTTAATYTTGATGATGATGTCGCGCTTTTTATTGGGCCCTGTAAAAAAGTTTTTGGCTACYTGCATGGTGATTGTGCTCGCACCTTCATGGCTCTTGCCTGTGACATTATTCTTTATTGCGCGTAATACGCCTTTAGCATCAATGCCGCCATGTTGATAAAAACGTCTATCTTCRATGGCYAAAACGGCATCTTTCATTATTTTGGGRACTTTATCGATTTTAATGAACGCRCGCCGYTCYTCACCAAACTCKCCAATRAGATAGTTATCTGCAGAATAGACTCTTARCGGTTGTTTAGGYTTGTAGTGRGTCAGYGTCTCTAATGARGGCAGCGTGGGGTAAATCAGTGTAATMGCGAGTGCTGCCAATGCWGATAGCGCTAAACYACTTACAACGCAGAATAAAAGAAGGAAGTGCCACCATTTTTTGAAAATCATAAGCYGAATTGTTTCAATAAAATCAATTAATACGACAGTATATAAGGATATGCARATTAACCAAAACACATGATGCGTTTTTGGTTCATATGAAATGTCGCGTAAACAACACAAACTTAAGAAAATAGATTAACTATGGTATTTAACTGAAAAATTGCTTTACAGTRTGAAAGGTTGTTGCTAGGATTTAATGTAAATTATCGTAATTACACGTAACTAACGAATATAGAAAGAGAATTTTAATTTGAAATTCGACTTTTTTAGTGAKAAAACACCACCGCTAATCGGCGTAGATATCAGTACGTCGGCTGTGAAGATGGTMGAGCTRTCGAGTAGTGGTGCKGGTGCTCAYCATTTGGTRGGCTATTCTGTCGCGGCGATCGCAAAGGATGCTATCGTTGATGGTAAYGTYGTYGGSTTGGAGCAGGTTTCTGATGCYGTGAAGCTTGCGTGGAAATTRCTTGGTTCRAAAGAGAAGCGYGCAGCCCTTGCRTTACCTTCTTCGGCTGTRATYGCTAAAAAAGTGTTGCTTGCATCAGATATGCGTGAAGCCGATATGGAAGTTATGGTTGAGGCCGAGGCAAAYCAATATATWCCTTTTCCTTTAGAGGARGTTAATATTGATTTTCAGGTGRTTGGCCCTGCGCCGAATGACCCRGATGAATCTGAAGTGTTAATTGCYGCAGCACGTAAAGAGAAAATTGAGGATAGRGTGGCTGCTGCAGAAGATGCAGGGTTGARAGTCAYWGTGATGGATGTRGATACCTATGCGACTGAAGCTGCKTAYAGYTTGGTCGCKTCTCAGCTTCCAAATGCWGGGAAAGAGCAGACRGTYATGATTGTGGAYATGGGTGCAGCGATGATGCATATCAATGTGTTGCATGATAATACGTCTGTCTATGTGCGTGAGCAAGCCTTTGGTAGTGGGCAGCTTACTCAAGAAATTCAGCGACGTTTTGGTTTGTCGGCTGAAGAGGCTGAGGTTGCCAAACGYAAAGGTGGYTTGCCYGATAGTTATGAGGCTGAAGTGTTGCAACCTTTTGTACAGTCCCTATCAACTGAGGTCGCGCGAGCGGTACAGTTTTTTACAAGCTCAACGCAATATAATCGAATTGATCATATTGTGCTGGCTGGTGGTGGTGCGGCTATTCCTGCGATTGATGTTGCGGTCCAAGATCGAACGCAAACGAATACGATTATAGCCAACCCATTTCACTCCATGTCACTAGGAAGCAAAGTTAAACATCAGCAGGTGGTGATTGATGCCCCTGCTTTAATGGTCGCCTGTGGGTTGGCGATGCGAGGAGTTGACTAAATGATGCGCATTAATTTACTCCCTCATCGCGAAATTAAGCGAGCAGAGAAGCAGCGTCAATTTGGATTGATGGCTTTGTTTTCAGCAGTGTTGGCATCAGCAATTGTATTTGCAGGCTGGACATATTTAAGTGGAAAAAAACAAACGCAATTAGACCGCAATACGCGCCTAGAGCAAGCGATTGCTCAACTTGATATTGAAATTGCTGATATTAAAGAGTTAAAAGACCAGATTAACAACGTGTTGGAAAGAAAAGAGATTGTAGAGAATTTGCAAACCAATCGTAGCCAAGCGGTTGTTGTGCTAGATGAATTGGCGCGGCAATTACCTGAGGGTTTGTTTTTAAAGAGTATTAAGCAGGCGGGTARTGTGATTACCCTGCAGGGTGTTGCTGAYACCAATGCGCGAGTGGCGACTTTGGTGAGGAATTTAGAAGTGTCAAACTGGCTGCAGTCACCTGTTTTAATTGAGATTAAAGCAACGACACTTAATGGTGTTAAGCGGAATGATTTTACGCTGAAAGTTAACCTTAAAGCTCAAAAAGCTGAGGAAGCGTTAGGTAAAAGGTAAACCTACAGGTGCATAAATATGAATTTTGATGATTTTAATAATATAGATTTTAATGATGCAGGGAGCTTGCCGATTCCAGTCAAGCTGGTTTTATTAAGCTTTTTGGCATTGCTTATTGCAGTAGCTGGATACTTTGTCCTATGGAGTGATGAAATTGATGGCTTCGAGCAGGCTGAAGCTAAAGAGCAGGAACTTAGGCAGACATTCATTTCCAAAAAAAGACAATCAGTGAAAATTGAAGGTTATCGTCAACAAATGATGGATATTGAGCAAACCTTTGGTGCTTTGCTAAAACAGCTTCCAGACCGCTCTGAAATGGATGGTTTGTTGACTGACATTAATCAATCAGGATTGGGAAGGGGCTTAGAGTTTGAATTGTTTAAGCCAGGCCAAGAGGTGATTGCAGACTTTTATGCTGAAATGCCGATACAAATAAAGTTGCTAGGAAATTATCATGATGTAGGTGCTTTTGCGACAGATGTTTCAAAGCTGTCGCGGATTGTGACATTGAATAATCTAACCCTATCRCCCGTAACAAAGAATCTTAAAGGTGGGGGTGGTATGCTTTCTCTTGAGGCTGTTGCGAAGACTTATCGTTATTTAGATTCGTCAGAAATCGCAAGTAAAAGAGCTGCAAAAAATAAAAAAGGGCGTAAATGATGGGTTTAGACAGAATGAAGTTTAATCTTATTGTAGTGGTCATATTGTCAAGTTTTTTGTTGGCTTGTAATGGTGRCCAGGGTGATGATCTCGATCAATTTATGGCGAATGCTGCTAATGGTATGACCAAAAGTGTTAAGCCCTTGCCAGAAGTGTTGGCTTACACCCCTCTGGAATACAATGTAGATGGCGCATTGCATGATCCATTTAAGTCCCGCAAGACACGAAGAGGTTCTGGCTCATTGCAGCCAAACACAAACCGTCCAAGAGAAGCGCTGGAGTCATTTCCGCTTGAAAGCTTGATTTATGTCGGTTCTCTAAGCAAAAAGAATTTAAAGTATGCCCTAATCAAAACCCCAGATGAAACGTTGCAACGAGTGAGGGTGGGTAATTACTTAGGYCCTAACTTTGGGCTGATTACAAGGATTAATGATAGTGAGATACATATAAAAGAAGTGGTTCAAGATGATGTAACTGGTGATTGGGTTGAACGCAATGCTAGTATTAATTTGCAAGAATAAGGAATGGGAATGAACATGACTAAAATAATGGCAAAATGGATTGGAATCATGCTGCTTTTGAGCATCAGCATGGTGGGCGTTACTAAAGCAGAACCGTTTAGTAATAAAATTGAGAGTATTGATTTCTCACCTTTATCCGGAGGCCGAATCAGTATCCGCGTTAAAATGACAGAGCCTCTTGTTAACCCTCCTGCAGGMTTTACACTTAATAGTCCAGCTAGAATTGCATTGGACTTTCCTAACACAGGCAATGGATTAAATAAAAATAACATTAAAAGTAATCAGGGCGTACTTAAAAGTGTGACGTTAGCACAGGCTAAAGATCGTACACGTATGGTGTTAAATCTATCTAAAGTTGTTAGTTATGATACGAAGGTTAACGGGAATGAGGTGGTAATTGTTTTACAAGGTGATGCGGTAAACACTGCGAACGCTCAAGTTGAAACGCGTTTTGCGGAGTCAAAAGTGGGTAGTGAGACGCATGCAATCACTAATGTAGATTTTACGAGAGGTGAAAATGGTGAAGGCCGTATCATTGTGGATTTAGCAGATGCAAATACGGGTATTAATATTAAACAGAAAGGCAAACAGATCATCGTAGACTTTGTCGATACAGATGTGCCTGCAGAGWTACAACGTCGACTAAATGTGATTAATTTTAACACACCAGTCCTGTATGTTGATACGATGAAGCTGGGTAGTAACGGCCGTATGATTATTGAACCTAAAGGTGATTGGGAGCAGTCAGCCTACCAAACAGATAAAAGATTCATCATTGATGTAAGGTCAGTGRTTGAGGATCCAAACAAGCTGGTGAAAGGCTCTAAGCCTGGTTATTCTGGTGAAAAGCTTTCATTGAATTTTCAAAAYATTGAAGTRCKCTCAGTATTGCAAGTGATTGCTGATTTCACAGGGCTCAATATTGTTGCTAGTGATACAGTTACTGGTAACCTAACACTGAGACTGAAGGATGTGCCATGGGATCAAGCCCTAGATATTATTACGCAAAATAAAGGTCTTACTATGCGTAAAATAGGGAACGTCATTACAATTGCCCCGACTGAAGARGTTGCAGCAAAAGATAAAGCAGCKCTGGAAGCGAGTAAAGCTATCGAAGATTTAGAGCCGCTAGTTACAGAAGTCTTTAGACTTAAGTACCAAAAAGCGGAAGATTTTCAAAATATTTTGACTGGTGCAAATTCTAGTGGAGGTAGCTCATCTAAAGGTGGAAGTATATTGTCTGACCGTGGAAGTGCAGTTTGGGATCCGAGGACCAATACTTTATTTATTCAAGACACAGCAAAAAAGTTAGCCGAAATTCAAGAGATTATTAATCAAACAGATGTTCCCGTGCGTCAAGTGATGATAGAGTCAAGACTAGTGATTGCCGATGAGAAGTTTGGTAAAAGTCTAGGYGCTAGATTTGGGATAGAGTCAGGCACAACGCCAGGGAATAATGTATTGGCGATCGGGGGCAGTTTGGATTCTACTAGTGCTGTGAGCCGATTTAGTGCAGATGGTGCAACTGTTACTCAGTCTGCCTCTACCGGAGGGTTAGCATCAAACCTGCCAGTGACAGCATTAGGTGCAGGTAGTATTGCCTTTAGTTTGTTTAGGTTGCCAGCTGGTCTACTGTTAAATCTTGAATTGACTGCACTAGAAACTGATAATCGAGGAAAAATTGTATCGAGTCCTAGGGTGACTACAGCAGATGGACAGAAGGCAAAAATAGCACAAGGTACAGAGATTCCCTATTTGGAAGCGTCAAGCAGTGGTGCAGCAACCGTTTCGTTTAAAGAGGCGGTGTTAAGCTTAGAAGTTACGCCGCAAATCACGCCTGATAATAAAATMATTATGGATCTTGAGGTGCGGAAAGAGAGTGTTGGCGTGGTATTCAATAGCGTGCCCTCAATCGATACGCAAAACATCACAACACAAGTCTTAGTCGCAAATGGAGAAACTGCCGTGTTAGGTGGTATCTATGAGCAGATACAAAGAAATCAAGTTGAGAAAGTGCCRTTYTTYGGYGATATTCCWATTATTGGKAATGCCTTTAAACGSCGCACTAGGCAAGATGATAAAAGCGAGTTGCTAATTTTCATCACACCAAARATTATGGATGAAAGTTTAGGTTTGCGTTARYYYWSTAWTTAAAGYCMGCCTGACAGAAYGYTGACTTTRGCTTAAAATGCCTATCATTGAATTGATAGGCATTTTTTATTGTGTCAAAGACAAACAACATAATCTTTATCGGCTTGATGGGRGCGGGGAAAACCACCATCGGTAAACAAATTGCTAAGCAATTAGGTAAAASMTTTTATGATRCAGAYCATGARATYGAAAAACGCACTGGCGTTAAAATYCCTGTGATTTTTGATTTGGAAGGTGAGRYWGGYTTTCGSAARCGTGARGCWGCTGTAATAAAAGACCTTACACAACAAGATAATATCGTRYTRGCAACTGGTGGCGGAGCGGTGCTTGCTATTGAGAATCGCGAAGCATTAGCAMGCAATGGTTATGTAATTTATTTGCGTGCGACCGTTAATGACTTGTGGAAGCGAATGCGGTATGACAARCAGAGRCCRTTGCTACAGAAKGTCAATATTCGCGARAAATTAGAGCAGCTCTACACCGAGCGCCATCCRATATATAYGCAAGYGGCAAACCTTATTATAGACACGGGGCATCAACCSGCTGGTGTACTCATYAACCAAATTAAGAAAACAATACAAGCATTATGAARCAAACYTTAAATGTTGCGCTAGGCCAGCGTGCCTACCCAATCCACATTGGCTCAGGACTATTAGATCAAACTGATTTGATCCTAGCGCATTTGTTGAGTAAGCAAGTGGCTATTGTCAGCAATACCACTGTCGCACCCTTATACTTGGAGAGGATAACTAAACCGCTACGTGAGGCCGGTATCAGTATTATTGAGATAATCTTGCCTGATGGTGAGCAATATAAAAACAGCGAGACGTTGCACTTGATTTACGACGCATTGATTGAAGGGCGTTGTGGGCGTAGCACTACTCTGATTGCTTTAGGTGGTGGTGTCATTGGGGATTTAACAGGGTACGCTGCGGCAACCTATCTACGGGGTGTACCATTTATTCAAATTCCAACAACATTACTTGCTCAGGTGGATTCTAGTGTTGGTGGAAAAACAGGGATCAATCACCCGCGTGGTAAAAATATGATTGGTGCATTTTATCAGCCAAAATTGGTATTAATTGACACAGACACACTAGGTACACTACCAGCACGAGAGCTTTCTGCAGGCGTTGCTGAAGTGATTAAGTATGGCTTGATACGAGATGCGCAATTCTTTGCTTGGCTGGAAAATAATATGAGCAAGCTAATGAAATTAGATGAGCGTGTCGTAACAGAGGCGGTTTATCGATCATGCCAAAATAAAGCTGAAGTAGTGGCGGCAGATGAAAGAGAAGCTGGAGAGCGTGCGCTGCTCAATTTAGGGCATACCTTTGGACATGCTATTGAGAATGCAATGGGCTATGGCGTATGGCTACATGGTGAGGCTGTTGCAGCGGGCACTATTATGGCCGCCGAGTTTTCGCAAAGTATGAATTGGCTACAAGAAGAGGACGTTAATCGAATTAAGGCGTTATTTACCCAAGCTGGACTCACGCAAAACCCTCCAGCACTTGGCGTAGACAAATACCTTGATTTAATGGGTTTGGATAAAAAAGTACAAGATGGAAGAATTAGGTTTGTATTGCAGAAAAGCATCGGTAGTGCAGTTATCACTAGTCATTATGATCAAGAAAAATTAGCATTAGTTTTAGTCTGCAGTAAATAAACCCGTTTTAGGAATTTTTTAAAAACAAGGTGTTGTAGGTGTGTTGTAACAACACAACAGGTACTGAAAAGTATGGTGCAAATAGCACATAATACTTGCTAGACAAAGGTAAGTTTTGGCATACTTGCATCTAACCTTCTTGTAAATGAATGTTAATTGATTAGCACGCTTTGTAGGGAAGTTGAAAATTTCTCATTACTGAAGTAACTATGCAAATGTTACAAAGTTTAAAATGAGGTGTATTAGCAGTAAAAATTTAAGTAAAATTTTAGGAGAATTACATGAACAACAAGTTAAGTTTAGCAGTTGCAGCAGCGCTACTAGCTGGTGCTTCAAGCGCTAATGCTGGTATTATGATCCCAGCTGGTGATTGGACACTAGATATCGGTGGCGTTGTAAACGCTTACTACACAAACACAACTACAAGCGGTGATAATGTTACTGTTATTGGTGGTGCAACTGAAAACGGTGATGAATCACAAAACAATATTACTACAGGTTTGTTACCTAACTATCTGTCAGTATCTGGTAAAACGCGTCAGAATGATCTTGATGTTGGTTTCACTATCAGTATTAACCCAGGTGCTTCTACAACAAATTCTGGCATTCAGAATGCCAACCCTAATGGTAACGGTTACGGCGGCAATCAAGAAAATCGTCAAGCATTCTTAACATTTGGTGATGCTTCATGGGGTTCTATTAAAATTGGTAAAGATTTAGGTATCTATGCATCTGATGCAATTTTAAACGACATGACTTTATTAGGTGTTGGTTCGGCTGCGGATGGTTTGGCTGGTAACGCAACAACTTTAGGTCGTATCGGTACTGGCTTTATGTATGCTGACTGGAAATCACAGGTGGCATATTCATCACCAAACTGGAATGGTTTTAACTTTACAGTTGGTGTAACACAAGCTTGGAATACATATGGTGCTGCTCAAGTTGGCGGAGCTGCTGCAGCTCCTGGTGTATTTGGTAGTGCTACTAGTGTTGGCCGCGGTGGTTCTCAGCCTGCGTTTGAAGGTAAAGCTGCATATGCATGGACTGGTGATTTCGCAGGTAAAGTATGGGGTTCATTTTACTCACAAAAAATTGACCAATTAACAACAGCTGGCGGTGGTGGCAATGACTTGGGTAGTGACCGTGCTTCTGCATGGGATATTGGTACTACTGTTAATGTTGCAGGCTTTGGTTTAACTGCTTACTACGGTCAAGGTGATGGTACTGGTACTACAGTCCTACTACGTGATGGTTATGATGCAGCAGGTAAAGCACGTGATTCTGATGACTGGTATTTACAAGCTACATACACAATTCCTGGCCCAGGGACTAAACTTGGCGTTTCATACGGCGAGTCAAATTTAGAGGGTAATGCAGGCGAGTTTGATGATTACACAAATACAATGTGGACAGTTGGTGCTTACCATCCAATCACAAAGCATTTGAATTTAGTAGCTGAGTATTCATCAGCTGAATCAGAAGTTGAAGCAGCTGCAGGGGATATTGATGGTAAATCAAAAACTATCTCACTTGGTGCGATTTTATTCTTCTAGAATTAAGTTAATTCTTAAGCAGGCCTAGCCTGACTAGAAAATAAATAAAACGGCAACTTCGGTTGCCGTTTTTTTGTGGCTAGAATTCACAAAAAATTGATATACTTCACATAAGGTTGAAAACTAAGAAATTATATGAATTTATACCCAGTTACCATTGTAGAAAATTTCTACGAAGAGCCTGATGCGATTAGAACGTTTGCATTAAGCCAAAAATACAAATTTAGGCATCAAATAAAAGGTGCTGAATATGTGTTTCCCGGTTGTAGAACTAAAGATTTGTCATTAATCAACAAGCCTCTGTTTGAGCGTGTCAGTAACAAAATAAATTCGTTATTTCATAATGAAGAACATGACGTAATGCGTTGGGTTATTACCAGTAGTTTTCAAAGTGTTTCCAATGAGTATGGTACAGGTGTCATACATACAGACCATAATACCGTTTTTGCGGCAGTGCTATATTTAACACCGGATGCACCTTTGGAAGCAGGGACTTCACTTTTTAAACCGAATTCAAGCTTTGATGAAGAAAAGTATGAGCGGTGTTTAAAGGAAAATGATAAGCGCTTTGAAGAAGGAAAAATCATCATGGACACCTCTTATCATGAGATGTTTGATGAGGTCGTGCGCGTTAATAATGTCTATAACACTTTGATTTTATATGAAGGAAGGCATTACCATGCCGCCA
>NVTX01000026.1 GCA_002401735.1 Methylophilaceae bacterium
ATTAAATTATTAAATGAAAAGATCGGCAAACTCCGCGAACTATCCCCGCTATGGGAAATGTTTAAAGACGGTATCGATATTAGTAAAGTTGAGTGGGCTTCCCACTAAAAAGGAGATATAAAATGGCATATTCAGATAAAGTTTTAGACCACTACGAAAACCCTCGTAATGTTGGCACATTAGATAAAAATGACCCGAATGTAGGAACTGGCATGGTTGGCGCACCCGCTTGTGGTGACGTCATGAAGCTGATGATTAAGGTGAATGACACTGGCTTGATTGAAGATGCCAAGTTCAAAACTTATGGTTGCGGCTCAGCAATTGCCTCTAGCTCATTGGTAACAGAATGGCTAAAAGGCAAAACAGTGGATGAAGCCTACGAAATCAAGAACTCTGCCATTGCAGAGGAATTGGCTTTACCACCGGTTAAAATTCATTGCTCTGTATTAGCAGAAGATGCAATTAAAGCGGCTGTAGCAGACATTAGAGAGAAACAAGCTGCTGCAAAAGAGGCTGAATAGTCTATGGCWGTCAGTTTGACTCCGGCAGCAGCAACGCGGGTAGAAAAATTTCTTGCCAACCGTGGCAAAGGAATTGGCTTGCGCTTGGGCGTTAAAACCACAGGATGCTCTGGTATGGCCTATACCTTAGAGTTTGTGGATGAGATGAATGATGAAGACGTGGCCTTTGACAGCCACGGCGTGAAAGTCATCATTGATCCAAAAAGCTTAGCGTACATTGATGGTACAGAGCTAGACTTCACTAAGGATGGCTTAAATGAAGGGTTTCAATTTAACAACCCAAACGTTAAAGATGAGTGTGGATGTGGTGAAAGCTTTACTGTGTGACCAAGAATCACTTTACCTTGTTTGGGTTAAGCCCTGCCTTTAATATCGACGTAGCGACCTTAGAAAAAAATTATCGTGTACTGCAGTCTGCATCACACCCCGATAGGTTTGTGTCAGCAACGCCCGCCGAGAAGCTACAGTCGATGCAACTGTCAACATTAGCGAATGAGGCTTATCAAGTATTAAAGAAGCCCTCTTCGCGTGCTAAATATATATTAGCGCAACAAGGCATTGATGCGACACAAGAAACCAACACTAGTATGCCTGTAGAATTTTTAATGCAGCAAATGGAATGGCGTGAAGCATTAGACGACTTTAAAACCGAAAAAAACATTGCTAGCTTAGAGAACCTAGAAACTGAAATGCAGCAAGAGGCGCAATCACTCACCAATGAATTAACAACGCTCATTGATGACAAAAATGATTTAGTCGCGGCAACGGAAACAACTCGCAAACTCATCTTTATAGACAAAGTTTGCATCGATATTAATAAAGCAATTGAATTGTTAGAAAACTAATGGCACTTTTACAAATAGCAGAACCAGGCATGTCTACTGAACCGCATCAGCATCGATTAGCGGTAGGCATTGATTTAGGGACAACAAACTCCTTAGTCGCAACTGTACAAAGTGGTACCAGCACTATCCTTGCGGATGAAAACGGGCATACATTGCTCCCTTCTGTTGTGCGCTATTTAGAGGGCGGTGCTATTGATGTTGGCTATAAAGCACAGCAAGCACAGTCAGAAGACCCACATAACAGCATTGTTTCCGTCAAGCGATTTATGGGCCGCAGCTTAAAAGACATTCATCAAGCAGATCAGCCTTATCACTTTGTTGAACCTGCGGATGGCGGCATGCTACAGATAAAAACACGTGCCGGCACGAAAAGCCCCGTTGAAATTTCTGCTGAAATTTTAAAGAAACTAAAAGACACTGCGGAACAATCATTAGGTGGCGAGCTTGTTGGTGCTGTCATCACTGTGCCAGCGTACTTTGACGATGCACAGCGACAAGCCACTAAAGATGCYGCMMSWWTKGCTGGNRTTAACGTACTACGCTTGTTAAACGAGCCGACGGCGGCTGCAGTTGCCTATGGCTTAGATAACGCGTCTGAAGGCGTGTATGTCATCTACGACTTAGGTGGTGGCACATTTGATGTTTCCATTCTTAAGCTCACTAAAGGTGTATTCGAAGTCCTCGCGACAAATGGCGATTCCGCCTTAGGCGGAGATGACTTTGATCGTAGAATATTTTGTTGGATACTCGAACAAAGTAAATGCGACCCTTTAAACGCACAAGACACCCGCTTATTACTCACTAAATCACGTGAAGCGAAAGAAACATTGACTGACCATGCTCAAGTGCAAATCACCAGCGTATTAAGTACGGGTGAAGTGGTTGATTTAAGCTTAACGGATAAAAAATTGTCCGAACTGACACAGACATTAGTAGATAAAACACTGCGTCCAACTAAAAAAGCATTACGAGATGCAAGCCTAAGTATTGATGATATAAAAGGCATTGTCATGGTCGGCGGCTCGACGCGTATGCCGCAAATTTATTCAGCCGTTGCTGACTTTTTTAAGCAAACACCGCTCACTAATTTAGACCCAGATAAAGTCGTTGCCTTAGGTGCAGCGATACAAGCCAACACCTTAGCTGGCAACAAGAGCGATGATGACTTATTGCTATTAGATATCACACCACTATCGCTAGGGCTAGAAACCATGGGTGGATTAGTAGAAAAAGTAATCCCTCGCAACAGCGTACTACCAGTCGCACGCGCGCAAGAATTTACAACGTTTAAAGATGGCCAAACAGCCATGAGTATTCACGTACTACAAGGTGAGCGTGACTTAGTCACCGACTGCCGTTCGTTGGCGAAATTTGAATTACGTGGCATTCCACCGTTAGTGGCAGGCGCTGCGCGTATTTTAGTCACATTTACCGTAGATGCTGATGGACTGCTTAACGTTTCTGCACGTGAAACCACCAGCAATGTAGAAGCAAATATTGTGGTTAAACCCTCTTATGGTTTAGATGACGAGCAAATACTAGCCATGTTGAATAATAGCTTTGGTGCTGCGGCATCAGACAAAGAAGCCCGCGCCTTGGCAGAAGCCAAAGTAGATGCCATCAGTTTAACGACGGCCATTAACGCGGCGTTAGCGCAGGATGGTCACTTACTAGACGCCAAAGAAAAAGCGGTAATCGTTACTCAAATTGGTGCCTTAGAAAAAATGACTAATGAGACGGATAAAGATGCGTTGYTAAAAGCCACAGAAGRTTTAAATACAGCAACCGAAAACTTTGCGGCTAAACGAATGGATGCTAGCGTTAGCCGTGCATTAGCTGGCAAAAATATAGATGAAATTAACTTATGATATTGAGAAGAAATAAATGGCACAAATAATTGTATTACCGCACGTAGAACTATGTCCTGATGGTGCGGCATTTGAAGCTAAAAAAGGCGAGTCTATTTGTCAAAACTTACTAGACAATGATATCGATATGGATCATGCATGTGACCAAGTCTGTGCATGTACAACATGCCATGTCATTATACGTGAGGGCTACGACACGCTAACYGAAGCAGAAGAAGCAGAAGATGACTTGCTAGATAAAGCATGGGGCTTAGAGCCAAAATCACGTTTGTCTTGCCAAGCCATCGTTGATGAAACCGATTTAGTGATAGAAATCCCTAAATATTCGATTAATATGGCAAAAGAAGGCTAGCGTTAGATAACGGTAAACGAACACTAAAAAAGTGGGTAAACTCCACCTTGTTTAGTATTCTAATAATGATCACTGCCAACTACTATAAGATCAAAGTATCTTCTAAAAACGTTACATTCCCAGAAGTAATATCGTAAATAGCCCCGATTAAGCCAACTTTATGCTCAGCCAGCAAGTCTTGAATAATATCGCTRCTGTGCAAAATCTGTTTAATTTGTGTTTTGACATTGAGTTCACAAACCTTTGCCACAAAGTCCTCATTACTTGAATTTCTATTCTCAATAACAGTTTTCTCTTGACGCATAGCTGGACGAATAAGATTAATAATTTCACCAATATGCCCGTCTCTAAAGTTATCACAGGCCGCTTTAATGGCCCCGCAATGCGTATGCCCAAGTACAACGATTAATCTAGAATCTAAATACTTGCATGCATACTCTAAGCTACCGATCCCTTTATCGGAAGCAATATTCCCGGCTAAACGCACACTAAAAATATCGCCAAGTGCTTGGTCAAACAATAGTTCCACAGGTGCACGAGAATCACTACAACTCACAAATGCGGCAAAAGGGTGTTGCTTGTCTTTTGTACTTTCGATAAGTGATTGGAAGTCTTTTTGTGACGTTTCATTATTGATAAAACGCTCATTACCCTCAATCAAAAGGTTAATCGCTTCCTGTGGAGACATCTTTTCACGATCTACTGAGGAATGTTTATGCATAGTGTGTATCTCAAATTACTGTGCTCAAATTATACCTGATGCTTCAATCTGATATCGATTAAACAATTAAAAAAAGCCCCGCATGAGCGAGGCTTTCTCAGAAGTGAAATTTAACTTCTTAAACGACTAACTACCAGTACGCTTGTGCGCGGAATTTTAATGCCGATGGCTCATCTACGTTAAGACCATTAACGGTTAAATCTGTGACTTTGTCATAGTTCAACATAAAACGCAGATTTTGATGTGGGTAGTAGTTCAAGCCAATAGTAAATTTATCAGCTTCATCTGTTGTTGCTACAGTACCTCCATCGATTTCTATAGACTCGAAACGAGCTGCAATCTGCCAAGCACCTGATGCAGAGTTTGGCTTGATACCCGATGTGTAACCTTTTTTCCATTTCAGAGACTCMCCGGTTARRAARTAYCCKGCTTCAATTGCGTARCCATCAATATCAACRTCRCTRCCKGMRTCAWYTTCTGCAGAATAATCAASRTATTCAGCCATCGCATGGAAAGAACCGAAGATACCCATCGCATCGACAGTAAATGCATCAGCACCATCAAAGTCAGTTAGTGTGCCTGTATCAATATGACGTGTACTGTCTTTATGACTAACCAAACGTTGTCTAAAGCGGAAATCATCACCACCACCTTTCGTTAAGTAGCCTGCGCCAATTTGAACAAGGTGTGTTTTATCTTGCATGAATGGAACAAATGAAGCACGAGCTGCAAATGTGCTGCCATTATTTTCTGTGCTGCCGCCTGAAATGCTCCCGTTAGTTAAACCAGCAGAGACTGACCATCTATATTTAGGATCTGCTAAAGAGACAACCACACCACTTTCACGAGCCGGAGAGATTGCACCATCTGCAAATAATGGTCGATCCATAAAGCTCATGTATTTAGAACTGATTTTTGTATTTAATCCAAATGGGATATGAGATTGACCTACTTTAACGCCGAATTTGTTACCGCCTAATTTAGTGCCGTAACTCACATAGGCATCTTTAATTGAAGTATCGCCCTTGGCAAAGTCACCTTCGAACTTGTAACCATAGTTATAAATGGTGCCTTGAAAACCTAAACGCGCGCGACGTAATTCTGTACCATGAAAGTCTTCTGCACCTGAATTACCTTCATCTGTGTCAATTGCATCCCACATGACACGACCGACAGGCTGGAATGACCAGTTCTCTCCAGAGATTTTAAGTTTGCCTTCCGTGGTAATTTTAGGCATTTTTTTCGCGCTCTTARCGGCCGCTTCTTTCTCGCCAGCACGACCATTCATCAATAATGCACCTTCTTCTTCAGTCAGCACACCTTTGCTGATTAAAGCTTGGATAATATCGTCTGTTGAGTCAGCCATGGCGTTACCACCAAAGCTCAACATTATCGCTGCTGCTGTAGCAGCTGCTACGCTACGTAGTTTCATTTATTACTCCCAGTTAAAAATTTGTTTGCGTTACAACGGAAGCAATTTTGATGATTTTATATGACGGTTTGATGACAAAAGCCGATTAGGCTAAACACTGTTGCAAAAAAGTAACAGACAGAGTGGAGTTTGATATGTCACGCCTACGAATGCTGCGCAAGGAAACCAATAGGAAATTATTTCAGCAGCATAGTTGCTGCTGAAATGAAGGACAATCTAGACTTCAGGACGCATATGTGGGAATAAAATAACATCACGAATACTTGGGCTATCCGTAATCAACATGACTAAGCGGTCAATCCCAATGCCACATCCGCCTGCTGGCGGCATACCGTACTCTAACGCACGAATAAAATCGGCATCGTAATACATCGCCTCTTGGTCGCCCGCTTCTTTTGCTTTCATTTGGGCTTGGAAGCGCGCAGCTTGATCCTCAGCATCGTTAAGCTCACTAAAGCCATTTGCCATTTCGCGCCCAGTAATAAATAATTCGAAGCGTTCTGTCACCTCTGGCGATTGATCAGAGGCACGAGCCAGCGGAGAAACCTCAATTGGATAGTCAATAATATAAGTTGGCTGCCATAATTGGCTTTCCGCTGTTTCTTCAAACAGTGTCAATTGCAATGCACCTAACCCAGCATGATCGAACGGCTTAGACCCAAGCTTCAAGATTTCCGTACGTAAAAAGGCTTCATCATTCAATTGTTCTAATGTGTATTGAGGCGCATATTTTTGAATAGCGCCAACAATCGTCAACCGCTCAAATGGCTTACTTAAATCCACCTCTTTGCCATCGTAGCTTACAACAGCAGTGCCGCGAGCAGCAATCGCTGCCGCGCGTATGCATTGCTCAGTGAAATCCATTAACCACTCATAATCTGTATACGCGGCATAAAACTCCATCATCGTGAACTCAGGGTTATGGCGAACGCTTAATCCTTCATTACGAAAACTACGATTAATCTCAAACACGCGTTCAAAACCGCCGACTAACAAACGTTTTAAATAAAGCTCTGGCGCAATACGCATAAACATTTCCATGTCTAGTGCATTGTGATGCGTCACAAAAGGCTTGGCTGAAGCACCACCTGGAATCGGATGTAACATTGGCGTTTCAACTTCTAAAAACTCATTCTCCACCATGAAATTACGAATTGCCGACACAACTTTAGAACGCGCTTTAAACGTCTCGCGGGTCTCCTCAGAGGTAATCAAATCAACATAACGTTGACGATACTTAATTTCTTGATCTTTTAAGCCATGGTGTTTTTCTGGTAAAGGACGTAGCGATTTAGTTAACAAGCGCAACTCAGATACTTTGACAGACAGTTCACCGGTTTTTGTTTTAAACAAAGTCCCCTTTGCCCCAATAATATCGCCTAAATCCCAGTGTTTAAACGCTTCGTAAATTTCCTCACTGTTTTCATCTGCCAAGTTTTGTTTATTCACAAACAACTGAATACGACCAGACACATCTTGCAAGGTAGCAAAACTCGCTTTRCCCATGACACGTTTAAGCACCATTCGCCCTGCCACACTGGTAGGAATCGCTTGCGGGTCTAAAGTCTCTTTATCTTGCTCATCATATTGCGCATGCAAAGGTGCCGCTTTGTGCTCAGGTTTAAAATCATTTGGAAACACCGCAGTATTATTAGCTTGCGCCTTTTCGCGCAGGGCCTTCAACTTCTCACGGCGTTCAGCAATCACGTGGTTTTCATTAACTGCGGGGACTTCTGGCTTAGCCTGTTCTGTCATTTGGTACTCGAATTTTAAAAATTAATGATGGGATAACATTTTTTACTAACGCGCATTTTACCATTATATGGTACGGCTTGATATGGTGCGCCTGTAAGAAAGAATGCGTAGAACAAAACCATAGCAATGCTTATTCTTGACTGATTTTCTTCGTCATTCCTGTCTGTTGATCTGCGAGCGTGGCATATAGCGGCTTACTAAACACTTTGGAAATGATAGAAGCCATAAAAGCAATCGCCATCAGACTAATCACCATTTCATGGCCATCAATCATTTCCATCACAATAATAAATGAGGTTAGTGGCGCTTGTGTTACCGCAGATAAAAACCCTGCCATGCATAAAGCAATCACTGCACTGGTTAGATGCTCATGTCCAAACAAAGGCATTAAATCATGTCCAATTCCCGCGCCGATGGAAAGAGACGGTGCGAAAATACCGCCTGGCACACCACTCATATAGGTGAAAATAGTGGCTAAATACTTAACAGGTGCATAAAACCATGCGCCATCTGTGTTTCCTGCCAACATGTCTTGTGCCATCATATAACCAGAACCATGTGCAGCCCCATGACTGACTACACCTAACCCTGCCACCAACAGACCACAAAAACCGGCCCACCATAAAGGGTGTAAGCGTTTAAGCACCCCTAACCGCCCTTTCATTTGGGCTGAAGAGTTAATTAAGATACGGCTAAATAGCCCACCTGATATACCGCAAACCAAACCACAAAAGAGTATGGGAATGATGATGCCTTTATCAACAGTCCCTACGGTTAAATGCCCAAAATAGGTGTAATTTCCTTGCAAGGACATTGCAACTAATCCGGAAAGTACAATCGCGGTAATAATGATACCGTTGGTCTTTTGCTCAAACCGTCTCCCTAGCTCCTCTATGGCAAAAACAATGCCTGCTAATGGCGTATTAAAAGCCGCAGAAATACCCGCAGCGCCGCCAGCCAAAATAAGATGCTTAGGGTTTACCGTAAATCCATAAGGTAAAAAATGTCTAAAGGTATGCATAATGCTCGCCGCAACTTGTACAGAAGGGCCTTCTCTACCGGCAGAGAAACCCGATGCTAGCGCGCCTACTCCTAAAAAAACTTTACCGATGGCTAATTTCAAACTGACCAGTGTCGGGTATTTGTTTTTTGGATTATCTTGATGCAGTGCAGCCATGACTTGTGGAATACCACTACCAGCGGCACCCTTGAACCATTTCCGCGTTAGCCATACCACTAACATACCACCTAATGGGGTCACAATTAATGGTAGCCACCAATGCAGTTGTTGCATCTTGAAAAACAATTGAATTGCATGCTCAGTGGCTTTAGCAAACATCACCACGACCAAACCAGCCGTCGCCGCAGCGATCCAAACAACAATCCGACCATGCCAAGCGTCAAAGTCAGTTAGCTTTGCCGATTTAATGGAAGATGAAAGTTCGTTTAAGGGCTGCATGTACGTTGTATAAGAAATGGCCAAGTCTTTAAAGACTAAGATTGTATGGTTTAACCCACGACTTGTATATTGGTATTACTGGAATGATTCAATTAAATGCAATCTTAAACCACCAATGTAAGCCAGTTTATTAACGCTGTTCTGTAAAATAAAACCCGCTTTTCCAACTTACACTAGTGCTATACATGGAGAATTCTAAATGAATGCTGAAATTAACGATGCTGCAGCATGGTTAAAGCGCCTAAAGCGTGTCAACATCCCTGTTCTCAAGCAAACAGCGAGAGAACTGGCTAAACTTAAACAGGACGAAGACAACCTCAGTGCGCGTGCCATTTCTTCTGCCGTATTAAGCGATCCTTTTATGGTCTTTAAAGTATTAAGTTATGCCAAGAAAAATGCGGGGAAACGCCAAGTACAAGACATTACTGAAGTAGAATCAGCCGTCATCATGATGGGGACMAGTAATTTTTATCGCAATCTAGCTCCTGACTTATTAGTCGATGAYCGACTAAAATCAAACATACCAGCGCTAACACATCTCTTGAGATTAATTAAAAGAGCGCATCGCGCCGCCTATTTTGCAGCAGACTGGGCCGCATTACATAAAGACTTACATTCAGAAGAAATTTGGATTGCTGCATTACTACATGATTTTGCAGAAATGTTGATGTGGTGTTTTGCACCAGACAAGATGAACGTTATTTTCGACATGCAAAAAAACGATAAGTCGCTACGCACCAAAGATGCACAGGAGCAAGTGCTCGGGTTTCATATCAGCGATTTACAGAAAGAACTCATTAAGGCTTACGCAATGCCGCCATTGTTGATGCAACTCATGGATGATGAAGATGAAGCAGAGCTTGATAACCGCGCCAAAAATGTCTCGCTGGCGGTAAACCTTGCAAGACACTCAGCAAATGGGTGGGATGACGCAGCATTACCAGACGATTATGAAGAGATAGCTGCGTTCTTACACGTGGATGTAGAAAGAGTACTATTCCTGATTGGCGCACCCACTCCTGAATTRCCKGAGGATGAAGTAGAARCGTAACTCAGRGCGTTGTGRCAACCAGCATTACTCTTTCAAGCTTTGATAGATAAAAGTAACGAAAGCATCTGCACTAATCAAATCATTGCCATAAACCTGATCAAACGCCTGTGATGGTTTCGCTGCCAACACGTCTTTCAACGTTTTGCCTTGCTTAACGAGTGGTTCAACGTTTGATGCGACTGAAGCCAAGACTTCTCGGTACGCCAATAGGTCTTGCTTGTTCATCAGCACCCCATGCCCAGGCACAATAATTGTTTGCGCATTAGCCAAGCCCAAAAAAATATCAACGGCTTTTATCATTCCTTTTATTGTGCCGCCGTGTTCCACATCAATAAATGGGTATCGGCTATTAAACACCGTATCGCCCGTCACAATCACATTCTCATTTTTAAAGAAAGCAGCAGCATCGCCATCTGTATGCGCATCTGATAAATGGATAACGTTGATTTTATCCCCGTTATAGTGAAATGTAATGTCATCTTCAAAAGTAATGACCGGCAAGCCAGCTTTAGAAAGGGCCGGCAATTCTTTTTTAAAGAAAGCAATAAACTGTTTCGTACTTAATCGTTTTTGTACATTTTCATGCGCGACAATAATGGCACCTTTTTTACCAAAATGCTCATTGCCGCCAGTGTGGTCAAAATGATAATGCGTATTGAGTACAAATTGAACATCTTGATCAGTCACACTTTTAATGATGTCGTCAWTTACTTTGCTACGTGTGGTCAGTTGGTCGTCGATAACAAACACACCATCATCTCCGACAGAAACCACCACATTACCGCCTTGCGGGCTAACAATGTAGTGAATATTATTTCTTACCTGGCTAATTTCGACATCGGACTTAGCAAAAACAGTCGCGGATGAAACAAGAAACGTAAGAAGCAACAGGCAATATTTCATTWWWATCTTTCAGTCAAAATCAAGGATGGCCCTAATAAGTCCAGCGCAGCGCCAAAAAGTTCCAAGCCCATACATCAATTAACTTTACTGAAGAGTTAAACGCCTTGCTTTAAGCTCACTTGAATAAATTGATCTAAATCACCGTCAAGCACGCCTTGGGTATTGCCAACTTCCACGTTAGTCCGCAAATCTTTAATACGTCCTTGGTCCAGAACATAACTACGAATCTGATGGCCCCAACCGATATCCGTTTTACCGTCTTCCATGGCTTGCTTTTCTTCGTTGCGTTTATTTAACTCTAAGTTATACAACGCACCTTTCAGCATTTTCATCGCTGCTTCTTTGTTGCGATGCTGTGACCGGTCATTTTGACATTGCACCACTGTATTGGTTGGAAGATGCGTCAACCTTACTGCAGAATCTGTCTTATTAATATGCTGCCCACCGGCACCACTCGCACGATAAGTATCAATCCGCAGATCAGCAGGATTGATTTCAATTTCAATCGTATCGTCTACTTCTGGAAAAATTTGGACACTAGCAAAACTAGTATGGCGTTTGGCATTGGAATCAAATGGCGATTTTCGCACTAAACGATGCACGCCATTTTCTGTCCGCAATGTGCCATAAGCATAATCACCGGATACTTTAAGGGATGCGCCTTTGATTCCCGCCACATCACCTTCTGATTTCTCTAACACTTCTACTTTAAAGCCTTTACGCTCGCAATAACGTAAATACATCCGCAGCAACATATTGGCCCAATCTTGCGCTTCGGTACCACCACTACCCGATTGAAACTCGATAAAACAATTGTTCTCATCCATCGGTTGCGAGAACATCCGTCTAAATTCCATTTCTTCAACCGTTGCTTCTAAGGCCTCGGAGTCGCTTGCAATACTGAGCAAGGACGCATCATCCTTTTCTTCTCGCGCCATTTCAAACAACTCTATGCTATCTTTGATCCCTTGTTCAAGGCTAGTTAAGGTATCAACAACCGTCTCAAGCATGCGTTTCTCTTTGCCTAGTTTTTGCGCGTTCTCAGGGTTGTTCCAAATATCTGGGTCTTCAAGAAGACCATCGACTTCTGCTAGGCGTTGCACCTTRKTTTCRTAGTCAAAGATACCCCCGAAGAGCTAAATTACGTTCACCTAAACCAGCAAGTCGATTGGTAATAAGGTTGAGTTGTTCTGCTTCCATGGCGTTATTCTTTTCAGTTGTTTTAGACTGTTATTAGAGGCGCCATTATACAACAAAGCCTAATGAAGCTTAGCTTCTAAGAGGGCTTGATGACTTGCCCATCTTCTTTTATAAAAGGCTCTTTCAAAGGGCTTTCTAGAATCGTCAGCACGATTTCTGAAGGGCGGCAAAGTTTCGCACCTTTAGGCGCATCCACGATTGGCCTATTCATTAAAATGGGATGCTGCATAATGGCATCAATTAACACATCGTCTGATATGATTTTATTTTGCAAACCAAGTTCAGTATAAGGCGTGCCTTTTTTGCGGAGAATCTCACGTACCGACACTTCCATCTTAGCCATTAATGTGATTAAGGTTTCGCGAGTAAGTGGTGTTTTTAAGTAATCAACTACGATTGGTTCAACCCCGCTCTCAAGAATCATTGCCAAGGTATTGCGAGAAGTGCCGCACTTAGGGTTATGGTAAATAATCACTTGATTCATTTTCTAACCTTTACCAATAAACAAATAACAATCACAGCCAAAATCTGTGCTGCAATAAAACCAATAACATCTGTAGGCATAATCCCAACAAACGTATTGGTAARGCTTCTTGCAAATGCAACAGCAGGGTTTGCGAAAAAGGTAGATGAAGTAAACCAATAGCCCGCTGTCACAGTAAGTGCCACTAACATGGCTATTTTCTCGCTCGCATATTTAACGCCTAACCAAATAACACTAAGCAAGACCAAGGCAGAAACAAACTCGCTCACCCAAATGCCAACGCCATGTCTAACGTTTGTTGAAGCTTGAATAATAGGCAAAGAAAACATCACATGTGTTAGCCAAACGCCCAATACAGCCCCTACCATCTGCGCAATAATATAAGAGAGTAAATGTTGTGTATCTAACGCACCGGCACGCCAAAACATTAGGCTAACGATTGGGTTAAGGTGTGCACCCGAAAGCGGAGTTAATAAGGTAATTAACACATATAAGCCACAACCTGTCGCGAGACTATTCCCAAGCAACGCAAGCGCAGCATTCCCTTGACTCATATTTTCACCCATGATGCCAGAACCTGTAATCACAGCTAAAAATACCATCGTACCGACAAACTCAGCAGTCACTTTGGGGGCTAGTAAATCTACGTTTGTATTCATATGCGCATTATATTCACGTCCAATGCTCTAGGGTAGCGCAACATAAAAGAATCATAAAACCGTCATTTTTTTGTCACAMAATCTTTCTAAACTCGTTTCGAGCATAACAATTACCTTTCAAAAGAATTGTTAATTTATTCTGTCATCACTTACTTTACATATGGAGCTTGAAATGCAAACAAAGTTTGTTAAATCATTAGCAACAGCAGCTGTTCTTGCAGCTGTCTTTAGCGCACAATCTACTTACGCAGCAGATAAAATCGTCAAAATTGATGGGTCTAGTACTGTTTACCCTATTACTGAAGCAGTTGCTGAAGAATTCCAAAATGCGACGAAAACGAAAGTAACCGTTGGTATTTCAGGTACTGGTGGCGGCTTTAAGAAATTCTGTCGTGGTGAAATAGACATTTCTGATGCATCTCGCCCTATCAAACAAAAAGAAATCGACAAATGTAAGGCTGCAGGCATTCAATTTATTGAGATCCCAGTTGCATTTGATGCATTAACCGTTGTGATTAATCCTAAAAACGACTTCGCTAAAAAAATGACGGTCGCTGAGCTGAAAAAAATGTGGGAACCTGCAGCACAAGGTAAAGTAAAAACGTGGAACCAAGTCAACCCAGCTTGGCCAAACACACCACTTAAACTATTCGGTCCGGGTGCAGATTCTGGCACATTTGACTACTTTACAGAGGCTGTTATCGGCAAATCAAAATCTAGCCGTGGTGATTTCACTGCTTCAGAAGACGACAACGTATTAGTTAAAGGTGTTGCTGGTGATAAAGGTGGTCTCGGTTACTTCGGCTATGCTTACTACGAAGAAAATAAAGATAAATTAACAGCAGTTGCTGTGATGGAAGAAGCAGGAAAACCAGCAGTATTGCCTTCTAAAGAAGCGATTGAAAACGGCACATACCAACCGCTAGCCCGTCCTATCTTCATCTATGTAAACGCAACTTCTGCTGCATTTAAACCACATGTTAAAGCATTCGTTGACTTCTACTTAGCCAAAGGCAAACCGTTAATTGAAGAAGTGAAATATGTACCACTTCCAACAAAAGAACATGCTGCAGTAGTTGCTCACTGGAAATCATTAAAACCAGGCTCTGGCTTTGGTGGTAAAGCACAAGTTGGTGTGAAAATGAGTGATATTTTGAAAAACATCAAATAAGATTATTGTTAGCGCAAAATAAAAGCGGCTAAGTCTAGCCGCTTTTTTTATGACTAAGCAACACATCCTTATTAACTAGCGTTAAAATAACGCATAGTCATTTGTCATCAAACTGTCACAATTAAACCGTAACATCGTAATTCAATTAATTAGGGATTCATATGCAGTCAATATTTGCTAAATCAACCATCAAACGCATCGCTTACTTAACAAGCACTTTTCTCGTCATTACTGCCTTAAGCGCATGCTCAAAGTCAGATGAGACAAACGCATCAAACACAAGCGGCGCCAACTTTGACAAAAATGCAATTGTAACCATCGATGGTTCCAGCACGGTATTTCCTGTGACTGAAGCGGTTGCTGAAGAATTTCAAATTGCCACAAGAATAAAAGTCACCGTCGGCATCTCAGGCACAGGCGGTGGATTCAAAAAGTTCTGCCGTGGTGAAACAGACGTCACTGGTGCATCTCGCCCAATTAGACAAAATGAAATGGATAAATGTAAAGAAGCTGGTATTGAGTTTATTGAGCTACCTGTCGCATTTGACGCGTTAACGGTAGTGGTTAACCCTGCTAATGATTTTGCTAAAGAAATGACCGTTGCTGAATTAAAAGCTATCTGGGAGCCATCAGCGCAGAAAACCATCACATCATGGAAGCAAATCAATCCTGCTTGGCCTGATACGCCACTTAAATTATTTGGCCCAGGGGCTGATTCAGGTACCTTTGATTACTTTACAGAGGCGGTCGTCGGCAAAGCAAAATCTAGCCGTGGCGACTTCACCGCATCAGAAGATGACAATGTATTGGTAACAGGGGTTGCTGGCAATAAAGGCGGTCTTGGTTACTTTGGTTTTGCTTATTATGAAGAAAATAAAGACAAATTAACAGCCGTTGCAATCAAAAAAGATGCTGACAGCCCAGGGGTATTACCTTCTAAAGAGTCGATTGAAGATGGATCATATCAGCCGCTAGCACGCCCAGTATTTATTTACGTAAAAAAGAGCGCTGCTGAAACAAAACCCCATGTGAAAGCCTTTATTGACTTCTATTTAGAACAGGGTCGCCCATTGATTGAGGAAGTGAAGTACGTGCCACTTCCACCGAAAGACCAAGACGCGGTCCTTGCACATTGGAAAGCGCTAAAAACAGGCTCTGGCTTTGGCGGAGAATCAGAAGTCGGTGTAAAAATAGAAGACTTACTATCTCGCATTCAATAAAGACAGGTCATTACAGAATATTGAATCTCGACAAATCATCCAGATTCAATATTCAACCCATAAACTTGCGACAATACGGAAACTAAATTAACGTGAATACGGCTAATCAAGTGTCAGATAATTCTGAAAAATTACAAATAAGCCCGCGCCTTGCTAAGAACTTTGGACGCAACCTTAAAGAGCGTTTTATTGAATTTTTACTCATGCTAAGTGCTCTATCTGCAGTGCTTATAACGGTCGCCATTGTCGCCATTCTACTCTATGAGTCATACGCGTTCTTTGAGCATGTATCCGTATACGATTTTTTGACTGATACACAATGGACACCCTTATTTGAAGACGCGCATTACGGCATTATGTCACTCGTCTCTGGGACGCTTACCATCTCTTTTGTTGCATTGGCTTTTGCAATTCCAGTAGGCACGATAGCAGCAATATACCTATCTGAATTTGCCTCTCACCGAACGCGCGAAACAGTCAAACCAATTTTAGAGTTGCTTGCAGGCGTACCAACCATTGCTTTTGGTTACTTTGCATTGTTATTAATCACGCCATTACTACAAATGATATTCCCAGACCTGCCAACTTTCAACATGTTAGGTCCAGGCATCGTCATTGGGATTATGGTAGTGCCGTATATTGCTTCTGTATCTGAAGATGCAATGCGCGCTGTGCCGATGAGCATGCGAGAAGGTTCATATGCCATGGGCGCTACTCGTTTCCAAACAGCCTTGCGTGTCGTGACCCCAGCTGCGATCTCTGGCATTATTGCTGCTTATATCCTAGCTATTTCACGTGCCATCGGAGAAACCATGGTCGTTGCCATTGCCGCTGGACAACAACCAAATCTTACGTTCAATCCAATGGAATCTGCAGCCACCATTACAGCTTACATTAGTCTTGGTGGTTACAACAGTCAATGCTGTTGGTTCTGTAATGGTAACATTCACTATTGAGTTACAGTTGTTTCCATCACTTACTGTTAAGACATAACTTCCTGCTGTCAGACTATTGATCGAGTTAGTTGTGGCTCCTGTACTCCAGGAATAAGTAATAGGTGGGGTTCCTCCATT
>NVTX01000027.1 GCA_002401735.1 Methylophilaceae bacterium
TGAAGCGAAGGCTGGTGAAGTTGGTGTGGATATTTACAACTTAACTAAATATACAAGGTCTAACCAAAATACGAACATCAACCAACGCCCACTTGTGAAAGTTGGTGATGATTTAAGTCGTGGTGATGTGATTGCCGATGGTGCATCTACTGATATGGGTGAATTGGCATTAGGCCAAAATATGTTGGTTGGCTTTATGCCATGGAATGGCTATAACTTTGAGGATTCAATCTTAATCTCAGAGCGTGTGGTTTCTGACGATCGTTATACTTCAATTCATATTGAAGAGTTGTCAGTGGTTGCTCGCGATACTAAGTTGGGTGCAGAGGAGATTACGCAAGATATCTCGAATCTATCAGAGCGCATGCTCGGTCGTTTAGATGAATCAGGCATTATTTTTATTGGTGCTGAAGTTGAGTCCGGTGATGTATTGGTGGGTAAAGTGACACCTAAAGGTGAAACGCAGCTCACACCAGAAGAAAAATTGCTACGTGCGATTTTTGGTGAAAAAGCTTCTGATGTAAAAGATACTAGCTTGCGTGTGCCATCTGGTACGAGTGGTACTGTAATTGATGTGCAAGTGTTTACACGTGAAGGAATCGATCGTGACCCACGTGCGCAGCAAATTATTGATGACCAATTAGATCACTATAAACAAGATTTAGCGGATCAAATGCGTATCGTTGAAGATGATGCATTTGGTCGTATTCGTCGCTTGTTAGAGGGCAATACGGCGACAGGTGGTCCAAATAAATTGAAAAAAGGTGACAAACTAACCGCTGAGTATTTGAATGAGGTTGGTCGTTATGATTGGTTTGATATTCGTTTGGCGGATGAGGATGCAGCACGTCAGTTAGAGCAATTGAAAGATAGTTTAACTGCTGCACGTACAGACTTTGATAGTCAATTCGAAGAGAAAAAACGTAAATTAACACARGGTGACGAGTTRCCACCTGGCGTGCAAAAAATGGTTAAAGTTTATTTGGCTGTTAAGCGYCGCATTCAGCCGGGTGACAAAATGGCTGGGCGTCATGGTAACAAGGGTGTTATTTCAAAAATTGCGCCAGTAGAAGATATGCYGCATATGGCAGACGGTACACCAGTTGATATTGTATTGAATCCATTGGGTGTTCCTTCACGGATGAACATTGGTCAGATTTTAGAGGTTCATTTGGGGTGGGCGTCTAAAGGTTTGGGCCTACGCATTGGTGAAATGCTAGAAGCCGAAACAAAAGTGGCTGAGTTACGTAAGTTTTTAGATAAAATATACAATGACAGCACTGGTAAAAAAGAAGATATTAAATCATTAACGGATGTGGAAGTCATTGAGTTGGCGCAAAACTTAAAACAGGGTGTGCCTTTCGCAACCCCAGTGTTTGATGGTGCTGCTGAATCTGACATTAAAGAGATGTTAGATTTGGCTTTCCCTGACGGCGATGCTCGGACTAAGCAATTAGAGTTCCATGCGGGTAAAACACAAGTGAGTTTATTCGATGGTCGGACTGGTGATAAGTTTGAACGTCCTGTGACAGTTGGTTACATGCATGTACTGAAACTGCATCACTTGGTCGATGACAAGATGCACGCACGTTCAACAGGCCCATATAGCTTGGTAACGCAACAACCATTAGGCGGTAAAGCCCAATTTGGTGGTCAGCGTTTTGGTGAGATGGAAGTTTGGGCGCTGGAAGCTTATGGTGCGGCTTACACCTTGCAAGAGATGCTAACCGTGAAATCTGATGATGTAAACGGACGTACCAAAGTGTATGAAAATATTGTAAAAGGCGAACACAAAATCGAAGCTGGCATGCCGGAGTCATTTAATGTGTTGGTGAAAGAAATTCGTTCACTCGCTATCGACATCGATTTAGATCGCAATTAAGGAGAATTCAAATGAAAGCTCTATTAGACTTATTTAAACAGGTAACGCAAGAAGAAGAGTTTGACGCGATTAAGGTCGCGCTGGCTTCACCTGAAAAAATTCGCTCATGGTCATTTGGTGAAGTTAAAAAACCAGAAACCATTAACTATCGGACATTCAAGCCTGAGCGTGATGGCTTGTTCTGTGCAAAAATATTTGGCCCAACAAAAGATTACGAATGCTTGTGCGGTAAATACAAGCGTTTGAAACATCGCGGTGTGATTTGTGAGAAATGTGGCGTAGAGGTTACTTTATCCAAAGTGCGTCGTGAGCGTATGGGTCATATTGACTTGGCATCGCCAGTCGCCCACATTTGGTTCTTAAAATCATTACCTAGCCGTTTAGGCATGGTGCTGGATATTGCGCTACGTGATATCGAGCGTGTGCTTTACTTTGAGGCATTTATTGTTGTAGACCCAGGCATGACACCGTTAACGCGTGGTCAGTTGCTAACGGAAGACGATTACTTGTCTAAAGTGGAAGAGTTTGGCGATGAATTTAGTGCTGTGATGGGTGCTGAAGCGGTACGTGAGTTGTTACGTACGCTGGATATTCATCAGGAAATAGAAACGCTACGCACTGATTTGTCTGAGACAGGGTCAGAAGCGAAAATCAAGAAAATTGCTAAACGCTTGAAAGTGCTAGAAGCATTCCAGAAATCTGGTATTAAGCCAGAGTGGATGATTCTGCAAATATTGCCAGTGTTGCCACCTGAGTTGCGTCCATTGGTGCCACTAGATGGCGGCCGTTTTGCAACATCTGATTTGAACGATTTGTATCGTCGCGTAATTAACCGTAACAATCGTCTAAGAAGATTGCTAGAGCTTAGAGCGCCAGAAATTATCTGCCGTAATGAGAAGCGCATGTTGCAAGAGGCGGTTGATTCATTATTAGATAATGGTCGTCGCGGAAAAGTGATGACGGGCGCAAATAAACGCCCACTCAAATCATTGGCTGACATGATTAAAGGTAAGGGTGGTCGTTTCCGTCAAAACTTGTTGGGTAAACGTGTAGATTACTCAGGTCGTTCAGTGATTGTGGTTGGTCCGCAATTGAAATTGCATCAATGTGGCTTGCCTAAGAAAATGGCGCTTGAATTATTCAAACCGTTTATCTTCCATAAATTGGAAGTGTTAGGTCTAGCAACAACCATTAAAGCAGCTAAGAAAAAGGTTGAAGAGGAAGGCCCAGAAGTTTGGGATATCTTGGAAGATGTGATTCGTGAGCATCCGGTGATGTTGAACCGTGCGCCTACCTTGCATCGTTTGGGTATTCAAGCCTTTGAGCCTGTACTGATTGAAGGCAAGGCGATTCAGCTGCATCCACTTGTCTGTACGGCGTTTAATGCCGATTTTGATGGTGACCAAATGGCTGTGCACGTCCCGTTGAGTTTGGAGGCGCAAATGGAAGCACGTACATTAATGCTAGCGTCCAACAATGTATTGTCACCGGCGAACGGTGAACCAATCATTGTGCCATCACAAGATATCGTGTTGGGTCTTTACTACATGACGCGTGAAAAAGTCGCGGCACGTGGTGAAGGGATGATGTTTAGTGATGTGAAAGAATTGCAGCGTGTATATGATCAAGGTTTGATTGATGTGCATGCAAAAATAACGGTACGTATTAAAGAGTATGAGATTGATGTTGCCGGCACGAAAACAGAGAAGGTAAATCGTTATGAGACGACAGTAGGCCGTGGCTTGCTATCGCAAATTTTACCGCCAGGTTTGGCATTTAGTCATATAGACAAAGCGTTGAAGAAGAAAGAAATTTCTAAACTGATTAACGCGTCATTCCGTCAGATGGGAATACGCGAAACAGTGATTTTTGCAGATAAGTTAATGTACACAGGTTATACCTTTGCAACGAAAGCGGGTATTTCAATTTCTGTGAACGATATGCTTATTCCTAAAGAAAAAGAAAGCCTTATTGCAGCAGCAGAAGCTGAAATTAAAGAAATCGAAGACCAATACACGTCGGGATTGGTAACGCAAGGTGAGCGCTACAATAAAGTGGTTGATATTTGGGGTCATACTGGCGACAAAGTCGCTGATGCCATGATGAAGCAATTACGTGAAGAAAAAGTCATTGGTGCTGATGGTAAGCAAGCCAAAGATGAAAATGGTAAACCCATGAAGCAGGAGTCGTTCAACGCGATTTATATGATGGCCGACTCTGGTGCGCGTGGTTCAGCGGCGCAGGTGAGACAGCTTTCTGGTATGCGTGGTTTGATGGCAAAACCTGATGGTTCAATTATTGAGACACCTATTAAGGCTAACTTCCGTGAAGGCCTGAACGTGCTGCAATACTTTATTTCTACTCACGGCGCACGTAAAGGTCTTGCAGATACAGCGTTGAAAACAGCTAACTCAGGTTACCTAACACGACGTTTGGTTGATGTGACGCAAGATTTGGTCGTGACTGAGTTGGATTGTGGTACAGAAGAGGGATTGGTGACGAAAGCCTTGGTCAAAGGTGGTGAGATTGTAGAGCCATTACATGATCGTATTTTAGGCCGTACAGCAGCATTGGATGTGATTCATCCAGAAACGCAAGATGTCATCTATCCTGCAGGCACGTTATTGGGCGAAGATGAAGTTGAAAAAATTGATACGCTTGGGATTGATGAAGTTAAAGTGCGCACTGCACTGACTTGTGATACGCGCTATGGTATTTGTTCGACCTGTTATGGCCGTGACTTGGGTCGCGGTAAGTTAATCAGTTTGGGTGAAGCTGTTGGTGTGATTGCAGCGCAATCCATTGGTGAGCCAGGTACACAGCTAACGATGCGTACCTTCCATATTGGTGGTGCGGTTTCGCGTGCGGCTACAATTAGCCAAATTGAAAGCAAGTCGAACGGTACATTAAGCTTCACATCTACGATGCGCTATGTGACCAATTCGCGTAAGGAGCAAGTCGTTATCTCACGTAATGGTGAAGTCATCATTTCGGATGATAATACTGGTCGAGAGCGTGAGCGCCATAAAGTGCCTTACGGTGCAACCTTGTCTGTGAATGACGGCAAAGCGGTAAAAGCGGGTCAAGCATTGGCAACATGGGATCCACATACCCGCCCAATTATTATTGAATACTCTGGGCAAGTGAGATTTGAGAATGTGGACGAAGGTGTGACTGTCGCTAAACAAGTCGATGAAGTGACTGGTTTGTCTACATTAGTCGTGATTGACCCTAAACAGCGTGCTGGACAAACGAAAGGTTTACGTCCGCAGATTAAGTTGTTAGATGCAAAAGGCGAAGAAGTTAAAGTTGCCGGCGGTGATGTGTCAGTCAATATGACCTTCCAGTTAGGTTGTATTATCACAGTGAAAGATGGACAAGATGTCGGTGTGGGTGAAGTGATTGCTCGTATCCCGCAAGAGTCATCAAAAACGCGTGATATTACGGGTGGTCTTCCGCGTGTCGCTGAATTGTTTGAAGCGCGTTCACCAAAAGATGCTGGTATGTTGGCTGAAGTGACCGGTAGTGTGTCATTCGGTAAAGATACTAAAGGTAAACAGCGTTTAGTGATTACTGATGTTGATGGGGTTGCTAGTGAATTCTTGATCGCTAAAGATAAGCACGTTACCGCACATGATGGTCAAGTGGTGACGAAAGGTGAAAGCATTGTTGATGGACCTGCAGACCCACAAGATATTTTACGTTTGCGAGGGCGCGAAGCATTAGCACGTTATGTGATTGATGAAGTACAAGACGTGTATCGTTTGCAAGGCGTTAAAATTAATGACAAGCATATTGAAGTRATTGTGCGTCAAATGYTGCGTCGAGTACGGATTGCCGATGCTGGTGATACAAGCTTTATTCAAGGCGAGCAAGTTGAACGTGCCGATGTTTTAGCAGCAAATGAGTTGATAGTGGCTGAAGATAAGCGCCCTGCAGTTTATGAGTATGTATTGCTCGGTATTACCAAAGCATCACTCTCTACAGACTCATTTATCTCTGCGGCGTCTTTCCAAGAAACGACTCGCGTACTGACAGAGGCGGCTATCTTGGGTAAACGTGATGAGCTGCGTGGTTTGAAAGARAACGTGATTGTAGGYCGCTTGATTCCTGCAGGTACGGGACTGGCTTATCATGAAGCGCGTAAGAAAAAAGCGGCAGGTGGTAGTGAATCTTCTGCAGTGGCAGCAGCAGAAGAGCTGTTTAAGAAAGATGACGACGAGGCTGAGAATAAAAAAGCTGAAATCGAATCACCTAGCGTAGAAACGCCAGCTGAGTAATGGATAGCTGTTTTTGTGACGCAAGTGGAAGTGCCTTAGATGTAATTGCTCGGCACTTTTACTTGACACAAAGGCAGTCGCCCCATACAATGCTCAGCTTTTCAGAATAGGCAAATTGTCCGCAATAAGCTTATTATAGTAACAAGTATTTTAAATCGTAATTTTTGAAGAATTTTAAAAGGGTGTGTAATGCCAACCGTTAATCAGTTAATACGTAAACCACGCGCTAAAGTGGTCGTGAAAAGTAAAGTGCCAGCTCTAGAGGCTTGCCCACAAAAACGTGGTGTGTGTACGCGTGTTTATACAACTACACCTAAAAAACCTAACTCTGCTTTACGTAAAGTGGCTAAGGTGCGGTTAACTAATGGCTTTGAAGTCATTAGTTATATTGGTGGTGAAGGCCATAACCTGCAGGAGCATAGTGTTGTTCTGTTGCGTGGTGGTCGTGTGAAAGATTTACCTGGTGTGCGTTACCATATGGTGCGCGGTAGCTTGGATACTGCGGGTGTTAAAGACCGTAAACAAGGCCGTTCTAAATACGGTGCAAAACGCCCTAAAGCAAGTAAGTAATTTAAATATTTTAAACAGCGGCTGTAATGCCTTGCTCGTGTAATTGCTAGCAAAACCAACTTAAAAGAATTGAGAATAGTATGCCTAGACGTAGAGAAGTCCCGAAACGAGACATTCTTCCAGACCCGAAGTTCGGGAGTGAAGAGGTTTCTAAATTTGTTAATGTGATTATGACTGGTGGTAAAAAGTCAGTTGCTGAGCGTATTGTGTACGGTGCTTTCGATCAGATCACGGAGAAAAGTGGGAAAGATCCTGTTGAGGTGTTTACTGCGGCATTGACTAATTTACGTCCTGTCGTTGAGGTTAAGTCTCGTCGTGTTGGTGGTGCAAACTATCAAGTGCCTGTTGAAGTGCGCCCAAGCCGTCGTAGTGCTTTGGCAATGCGTTGGTTGCGAGATGCTGCCCGTAAACGCGGTGAAAAGTCTATGGGTTTAAGGTTGGCTGCTGAATTGATGGAAGCTTCTGAMRGTAGAGGYTCTGCAATGAAGAARCGTGAAGARGTGCATCGKATGGCTGARGCTAACAAAGCATTCTCGCACTTCAGATTCTNAATATTTATTTGTCAATCGCTCTTTAAAGAATTTAAGCAAAGGTAAAACACAGTGGCTCGTCAAACCCCTATCGAACGTTATCGTAATATTGGTATTTCTGCACATATTGATGCAGGTAAAACAACGACAACAGAGCGTATCCTCTATTACACAGGTATTAATCATAAGATTGGTGAGGTGCATGATGGCGCCGCCACAATGGACTGGATGGAGCAAGAGCAAGAGCGTGGCATTACCATTACTTCTGCTGCGACAACCTGTTTCTGGAGTGGAATGGCGAAGCAGTTTGAACAGCATCGTATTAATATTATTGATACCCCAGGCCATGTTGACTTTACGATTGAGGTAGAGCGTTCAATGCGTGTGCTGGATGGCGCATGTATGGTGTATTGTGCAGTGGGTGGTGTACAACCGCAATCAGAAACTGTTTGGCGCCAAGCGAATAAATATAAAGTGCCGCGTATTGCATTTGTTAATAAAATGGAYMGTGCAGGAGCAGACTTTTTTCATGTGCACGATCAAATGCGTGAGCGTCTTAAAGCGAACCCTATCCCTGTGCAAGTGCCTATCGGTGCTGCCGAGACCTTTGAAGGTGTTGTTGATTTAGTTAAAATGAAATCTATCGTCTGGGATGATGAGTCAAACGGTATGGAGTTTACGTACGGTGACATTCCGGCTGATATGCAGGCTGAATGTGATAAGTGGCGTTCAAACATGGTTGAGACGGCGGCTGAAGCAAACGAAGAGTTGATGGATAAATATCTTGAGGAAGGTGACTTGTCTGAAGAGGATGTTATCTTAGGCTTGCGTCTTCGTACCATTGCTTCTGAGATCGTGCCAATGAYGTGTGGCTCGGCCTTTAAGAACAAAGGTGTGCAGGCCATGTTGGACAAGGTGGTTGAATTGATGCCTGCGCCAACAGACATTCCACCAACGAGAGCTGAAGATGAGGAGGGGAATGAATTCTTCTTGAAAGCGTCAGATGATGAAAAATTCTCAGCACTTGCATTTAAGATTATGACTGACCCGTTTGTCGGGCAGTTGATTTTCTTCCGTGTGTATTCTGGTGTGATTAAAGCGGGTGATACTGTTTACAACACACTTAAGGGTAAGAAAGAACGTATTGGCCGTATCGTACAAATGCACGCAAACACACGTGAGGCACTTGAAGAAGTGCGTGCTGGTGATATTGCTGCAGCCATTGGTTTGAAAGATGCGACAACGGGCGATACGCTATGTGCTTTGGGTGAGGAAATCATTCTTGAGCGTATGATTTTTCCTGAGCCAGTAATTCATGTTGCTGTTGAGCCAAAAACAAAAGCTGATCAAGAGAAAATGGGAGTTGCCCTTAATCGCTTGGCACAAGAAGATCCTTCATTCCGCGTTAAAACGGATCTTGAAACGAAYCAAACCATTATTTCAGGKATGGGTGARTTGCAYTTRGAGATTCTTGTTGATCGTATGCGACGTGAATTTAATGTCGAAGCGAATATCGGCGCACCACAAGTTGCTTATCGTGAGGCTTTCAAGAAGACAGTCGAAGTCGAAGGTAAATTTGTTAAGCAATCAGGTGGTAAAGGTCAGTATGGTCACGTTTGGCTTAAAATGGAGCCGAATGAAAAAGGCAAGGGCTTTGAGTTTATTGATAAAATTAAAGGTGGTACAGTCCCGCGTGAGTTTATCCCTGCGGTAGAAAAAGGTTTGCGTGAAACCATTCCTGCTGGCGTGTTGGCTGGGTTCCCAGTTGTGGATGCGAAAGTGACCTTGTTTGATGGTTCTTACCATGATGTTGACTCGAATGAGAATGCTTTTAAAATGGCTGCATCTATCGCGTTTAAAGATGGGATGCGCAAAGCGGATCCAATTATTCTAGAGCCTATGATGTCGGTTGAGGTTGAGACGCCAGAAGATTATATGGGTGATGTGATGGGTGACTTATCCTCGCGCCGTGGCATTATTCAGGGCATGGAAGATAATGCAACAGGTAAGATCATTCGTGCAGAAGTGCCACTGGCAGAAATGTTTGGTTACTCGACAACGGTGCGTTCATTGTCTCAAGGTCGCGCAACCTACAGTATGGAATTTAAGCATTACACAGAAGCACCTAGAAACGTGGCGGAAGCCATCATGAACAAGAAGTAATAGATTTTTTATAGAATATTTAAAGGAAGAAAGACATGGCAAAAGGCAAATTTGAACGGACCAAGCCACACGTTAACGTGGGAACAATTGGTCATGTTGATCACGGCAAGACAACTTTAACAGCTGCAATTTCAACAGTGCTTACAAAGAAATTTGGTGGCGATAAAAAAGATTTCGCTGAAATCGACTCTGCACCAGAAGAAAAAGCACGTGGTATTACCATTAATACCTCACACATTGAGTACGAGACAGAAAACCGTCACTACGCACACGTTGATTGCCCAGGCCATGCGGATTACGTAAAAAACATGATTACTGGCGCTGCGCAAATGGACGGCGCAATCTTGGTTGTTTCAGCAGCTGACGGTCCTATGCCACAAACACGTGAGCACATTCTACTTGCTCGCCAAGTGGGTGTTCCTTACATCATCGTATTCCTAAACAAAGCAGACATGGTTGACGACGAAGAGTTGTTAGAGCTTGTTGAAATGGAAGTGCGTGAGCTTTTAGACAAGTACGACTTCCCAGGTGATGACACACCAATCATCCACGGATCAGCTAAACTAGCAATTGAAGGTGACCAATCTGATATTGGTGAGCCATCAATTCTAAAACTAGCAGAAGCATTAGATACATACATCCCAATGCCAGAGCGTGCAATTGACGGTGCATTCTTAATGCCAGTTGAAGACGTGTTCTCAATCTCAGGTCGTGGCACTGTCGTAACAGGCCGTATTGAGCGCGGCATCGTTAATGTTGGCGATGACATCGAAATTGTTGGTATTAAAGCAACGGAAACAACTACTTGTACAGGTGTTGAAATGTTCCGTAAGTTACTTGACCAAGGTCAAGCAGGTGATAATGTTGGTGTATTGCTACGTGGCACAAAACGTGAAGACGTTGAACGTGGTCAAGTACTAGCAAAAGCAGGTACAATTACACCACATACAAAATTCACAGCAGAGATTTATGTGTTGGGTAAAGATGAAGGTGGTCGTCACACACCATTCTTCCAAGGTTACCGTCCACAGTTCTACTTCCGTACAACAGACGTAACAGGTGCGGTTGAATTGCCAGCAGGAACAGAAATGGTCATGCCGGGCGACAACGTATCAATCACGGTTGAGTTAATTGCACCGATTGCGATGGAAGAAGGTTTACGCTTCGCGATTCGTGAAGGTGGCCGTACTGTTGGCGCTGGTGTGGTTGCTAAAGTTGTTGAATAGTTCTAGCAAAAGGAGCTGCACCAAATATGGTGTGGCTTTAGTAGTTTGTAGKTTAGTAGTGCTTACAGGCCAATAGCTCAACTGGTAGAGTATCGGTCTCCAAAACCGAGGGTTGGGGGTTCGAAGCCCTCTTGGCCTGCCAAATATGAAGTGGTAAGAATGGTGTAACTCAATGGTGAGTTGCCGTGAAAAGTTTAAGTGATTAATTATGGTAGATAAAATTAAGCTAGTTTTGTCCGTGCTGTTGGTAGCAGCTGGCATTGCTGGCTTTTATCTTTTGGCAGATAAAGCGTTAGTGTTGCGTATTCTTGCAGTTATTGCAGGGGTGGTTGCTGCGGCTGTGTTGTTTAGAACGACGCAGCAAGGTCAACAAGCATTTGGTTTTGTTGGTGATGCTATTGCAGAATCTAAACGCGTAGTTTGGCCTACACGTAAAGAAACCATACAAACTACAATGATTGTGTTTGTGCTGGTGGTCGTGATGGCTGCCTTTTTGGCGGTTGTCGATATCGGCTTTTCCCATATGATTAAATGGATATTAGGACGGGGTGCTTAATGAATATGCATTGGTATGCAGTGCAAGTCTTTTCAAGCATGGAAAAGTCAGTTAGAGCTGCAATTGAGGAGCGTATTGAGCGTTCGGAGGTGCAAGATCACTTTGGTGAAATATTGGTGCCAGTTGAAGAAGTGGTTGAGATGAAGGCTGGTGTTAAGAAGATTTCTGAGCGCAGGTTGTATCCTGGCTACGTGCTGGTTCAAATGGCGATGTCTGATGCAAGCTGGCATTTAGTCAAGAGCACGCCGCGGGTGACAGCATTTATTGGTGGTAGTGCACAGAAGCCAACGCCGATTAAAGATGAAGAAGTTGAGATTATTTTACAGCGCATGGATGATAGTAAGTCTAATCCTACGCAGAAAATGACCTATGAAAAAGGTGAGGCTGTGCGTGTGATTGACGGCCCATTTAAAGACTTCTCGGGTAATATTGAAGAAGTTAACTATGATAAGAGTAAGGTGCGTGTCTCTGTTTCTATCTTTGGTCGCGCGACGCCTGTTGAATTAGATTTCAGTCAGGTTGATAAAGAAGTTTAGTTTTAAATAGGTAGTACAGCAGTATTTGTTAACGGGGAGCTTTAATTTACTTAGAGCGCTAGCACCCACACTAGGAGTGTCAACATGGCAAAAAAAGTCATTGGATATATAAAGCTGCAGATTCCTGCAGGCAAAGCAAACCCAAGCCCACCAGTGGGCCCTGCCCTTGGGCAACGTGGTTTAAATATTATGGAATTCTGTAAGGCATTTAATGCGGCAACACAAGGCGTAGAGCCTGGTTTGCCAATTCCTGTAGTGATTACTGCTTTTGCAGATAAGAGTTTCACTTTTATCATGAAAACACCGCCAGCATCTATTTTGCTGAAAAAAGCGGCAAAAATTGCAAAAGGTTCACCACGTCCGCATACGGATAAAGTGGCTACGATTACGCGTAAGCAAGCGGAAGAAATTGCAACAACTAAGATGCCTGATTTAACGGCGGCAGACATGGATGCGGCGGTACGAACTATCGCTGGCAGCGCGCGCAGCATGGGCATTAYTGTGGAGGGTGAATAAGATNGCTMANMAKAATNKMTSMACWTCRWSYASWRMKWSANCRTAMTWRGNYTRTAKCMWSTWWMYRMCKYRTTKSCSMWWGWTWRMSCRSGNRYAAANNAGTTRASTWKGATGAGTCTGTTGATATTTCAATTAATTTGGGTATTGATGCAAAAAAATCAGATCAGTTGATTCGTGGTTCTATTGTGTTGCCAAACGGTACAGGTAAAGCGACGCGTGTTGCTGTGTTTGCTCAAGGTGCGCAAGCTGAAGCTGCAAAAGCAGCGGGTGCTGACATTGTTGGATTTGAGGATTTAGCAGCAGATATTAAAGGCGGCATGATGGATTTTGACGTTGTCGTTGCAACACCAGATGCGATGCGTATTGTTGGTACATTGGGACAAGTGTTGGGCCCTCGCGGTTTGATGCCTAACCCTAAAGTTGGCACGGTAACGCCTGATGCAGCTAAGGCTGTTAAGARTGCGAAGGCGGGCCAAGTTCAATACCGTACAGATAAAAGCGGTATCATTCATTGTACGATTGGTCGTGCGTCATTTACAGTTGAGCAACTGTTAGGAAATATGACTGCGCTTGTTGAAGCCATTAATAAGGCGAAGCCAACTGCAACTAAGGGTGTATTTCTGAAGAAATTATCAGTATCTAGTACGATGGGTGCTGGTGTGCGTGTGGATCAAGCAACAGTAGCATAATATAAGGTCGGGGATTCCCGGCTTGAACGAACTTTGGGCTTGCTGCTTTGTCGGTTGAAGTGGCAAGAGCATCAAAGACCGTTGGTGTCCGAAAGGGCTTAATTGATGTAGATAAGCAATGGGTGGTTGGGTTTTATTTCACCCCTTTGTTGTTTGTTTTCAGATTCCAGCGCAGATGGCGAACCCGATACAGGATTTGTAAGCCCTGAATCAAGGACGCCGTGAGTGGCACAGCATCTTGTTGTGCTTTCATTAACGGAAGGAGAAAAGACCTTGAGTCTCAATCTAACAGAGAAAAAAGCAGTAGTTGCTGAAGTCAGCGAGCAAGTCGCATCGGCCCAAGCAATTGTTCTTGCTGAGTATCGTGGCTTAACAGTGACGGAAATAACGACATTGCGAGCCGAAGCTAGAAAATCTGGTGTTTACTTGCGTGTTCTAAAGAATACGTTAGTACGTCGTGCAGTTGATGGCACACCATTTTCTGGTTTAACAGACGATATGGTTGGGCCGCTGATGTTTGGTATCTCAACAGATCCAGTGTCCGCAGCAAAAGTAATGAACAATTTTGCAAAAGGTAACGATAAGTTTGTGATTAAAGCAGGCGCAATGCCAGATGAGGTGTTGAGCCTCGCGGGTATTCAAGCCTTGGCAAGTATGCCTAGTCGTGATGAGTTGCTAGCTAAACTTCTCGGCACTATGCAAGCGCCGATTGCTAAATTTGTACAGACACTTAATGAAGTGCCTACCAAATTTGCACGTGGTCTTGCAGCAGTACGCGATCAAAAAGCAGCTTAACTTTACGCTAACTTATATATTTAAATTTTAGGAGTTTTACAAATGGCAATTTCAAAAGACGATATTTTAGAAGCAATTAGTGCAATGTCAGTGTTAGATTTATCTACGCTAATTACCGAGATGGAAGAAAAATTTGGTGTTTCTGCAGCTGCAGCAGCAGTAGCAGTAGCTGCACCAGCGGCTGGTGATGCAGCTGGTGGTGGTGCTGAGAAAACAGAGTTTGATGTTGTGTTAACAGCAATCGGTGATCAAAAAGTTGGTGTTATTAAAGCTGTTCGTGCACTAACAGGTCTTGGCTTAAAAGAAGCTAAAGACATGGTTGATGCCGCACCAAAAACAATTAAAGAAGGCTTGTCAAAAGCGGATGCTGATGAAGCATTGAAAACATTAATTGAAGCTGGTGCTACTGGCGAACTTAAATAATCAATTTAAGTGATTAAGCTAGGCTGGCGGGTGACCGTCAGCCTTAGCTGTTTCTAGACGGTTAGCATTGTAACAATTTGTAATAATTTGAAATTAAAAAATTGATGTTATAAATCAAAGCATTATGTTGTATTAAGTGTTTTGTTTTCTACCCTCAAAATATCAGGAGACGCTATGAGCTATTCCTTTACCGAAAAAAAACGCATTCGTAAAAGTTTCGCTAAAAGAGAAAGTGTGCAAGAAGTACCTTACTTACTTGCAATGCAACTGGAGTCCTATAAAGCCTTTCTGCAGGCGGATGCTTCACAAGATGAGCGCATAAATAAAGGCCTTGAATCGGCTTTTAGCTCAGTATTTCCAATCGAAAGTCATTCCGGTAATGCGCGTTTGGACTATGTGAGTTATCAATTAGGCGCAGAGCCATTTGATGTGAAAGAGTGTCAGCAGCGTGGTTTGACGTATGCGGCACCAATTCGCGTAAAAGTGCGTTTAACCATTATGGATAAAGAGGCTTCAAAGCCTACGGTAAAGGAAGTCAAGGAGCAAGAAGTCTACATGGGCGAATTGCCTTTGATGACTAACAATGGTTCATTTGTGATCAATGGTACTGAGCGTGTCATTGTTTCTCAGTTGCATCGTAGTCCTGGTGTGTTTTTTGAGCATGATAAAGGGAAAACACACAGCTCAGGTAAGTTGTTGTTTTCAGCGCGGGTAATTCCTTACCGTGGTTCATGGTTAGATTTTGAGTTTGACCCTAAAGATTATTTATACTTCCGTGTTGACCGTCGTCGTAAGATGCCAGTGACTATTTTACTAAAAGCGCTGGGTTTTAATCCTGAGCAGATTTTAGCAATGTTTGGTGACACAGATACGTTCAATATCGGACCTAAAGGCATTCAGTTTACTTTGGTGCCTGACCGTCTACGCGGAGAAGTGGCAAAGTTTGATGTTGCAGACAAAAAAGGTAACGTGGTTGTTGCTAAAGGCAAGCGCATCACAGTGAAGCATATTCGTGAGATAGAAAAAGCGGGCATTGAGAAAATTGAAGTGCCCTTGGATTTCATTCTTGGCCGTGCGATTGTTAAAAACATCATCGACAAAGAGTCTGGCGAAGTTGTTGCGAATGCGAATGATGAGGTGACTGAAGAGTTGCTTGAGAAATTAGCTGAAGCGAAAATTACTAGTATTGATACGCTCTTTTCTGATGATTTGGATCATGGGGACTTTATTTCGCAAACATTGCGTATTGATGAAGTGCCGGATCAATACAGTGCGCGTACTGCCATTTATCGTATGATGCGTCCAGGTGAGCCACCAACTGAAGATTCGGTGGAGGCTTTATTTCAAGGTTTGTTCTTCAACCCAGATCGTTACGATTTGTCTGTTGTTGGGCGGATGAAGTTTAATCGTCGCGCATATCCTGCAAAAATAGAGGATCGCACGGCTGATTGGATGCGTCGATTCTATGAGCGTGTTGGTGAAAAAGGGGATACTGGTGATAACATCTTATCAACAGATGATATTGTCGCTGTCGTTGGTGTATTGCTTGAATTGCGTAATGGGCATGGCGATATAGATGATATTGACCATTTGGGTAACCGTCGTATTCGTTCAGTTGGGGAGTTGGCTGAGAATCAATTCCGTGCGGGGTTGGTTCGCGTAGAACGCGCAGTAAAAGAGCGTTTAAGTCAGGCTGAATCAGACAACTTGATGCCACATGACTTAATTAATGCTAAGCCAGTTTCAAGTGCGATTCGTGAATTTTTCGGTTCAAGTCAACTGTCACAATTTATGGATCAAACGAATCCACTGTCAGAGATTACGCATAAACGCCGTATTTCGGCACTAGGCCCTGGGGGCTTAACGCGTGAACGTGCCGGTTTTGAGGTGCGTGATGTGCATACCACTCACTATGGTCGTGTTTGTCCAATTGAAACACCAGAGGGTCCAAACATTGGTTTGATTAACTCGCTCGCTTTGTTTGCGCGTACAAATAAATATGGTTTCTTAGAAACACCATATCGTCGTGTTAAAAATAACAAGGTGGTTAAAGACATTGATTTCTTGTCAGCGATTGAAGAAAGTGAATTTGTGATTGCGCAAGCGAACACTGACTTAGATGCTAAGGGCGCTTTTAAAGAGGATCTTGTCTCTTCACGTTATCAAAATGAATTTACAATGGCACAACCTGACAGTGTGCAATACATGGATGTTGCACCAGGCCAAATTGTGTCAGTGGCTGCATCGTTAATTCCATTCTTAGAGCATGATGATGCGAACAGGGCCTTGATGGGAGCCAACATGCAGCGTCAAGCGGTACCGTGTTTGCGTGCTGAAAAAGCCATTGTTGGTACAGGTATTGAGCGAACAGTCGCGATTGATTCCGGCACTATTGTGCAGGCACGCCGTGGAGGTGTTGTTGATTATGTTGACTCAAGCCGCATTGTGGTACGTGTACATGATGCTGAAGCGAAGGCTGGTGAAGTTGGTGTCGATATTTACAACTTAACTAAATATACAAGGTCT
>NVTX01000028.1 GCA_002401735.1 Methylophilaceae bacterium
TTGAAATTTACAGGTCGCGCCCGTATTTTTGAATCTCAAGACACTTCAGTTGAAGCGATTCTTGCCGATAAAGTAGTGTCGGGTGATGTTGTTGTTATTCGTTACGAAGGCCCTCGTGGTGGTCCAGGGATGCAAGAAATGCTGTATCCGACTTCATACTTAAAATCCAAAGGGCTAGGTAAGGAGTGTGCCTTGTTGACTGATGGGCGCTTCTCTGGCGGAACCTCTGGCTTAAGTATTGGACATGCGTCTCCTGAAGCAGCTGAAGGCGGTGCTATCGGCTTGGTCGAAGAGGGAGACACTATCGAGATTGATATCCCGAATCGCACGATTAATTTAAAAATCAGCGATGCTGATTTAATGACGCGCCGTAAAAAAATGGATGCAAAAGGAAAAAGCGCATGGAAGCCAGTGCAGCGCGAGCGGCATGTTTCGCCTGCATTAAGAGCTTATGCGGCCATGAGTACAAGCGCGGCATTTGGTGCCGTGCGTAATGTAGAACAAATAGAAAGAAAATAGAAATGGCAATACCTGAAATAATTGTAGAAGATACAGAAGCACTAGAGAATCTAGTGCCAGAAGTGGTGACAAACCATCCTCACATTAAAATGACAGAGGATGCGAGTGGCTTGCAGTACCTTGAAGTCAGTAATGATTTTGCCAAAGCAAAAATTGCATTACAAGGTGGGCATGTTATGCAGTTCCATCCTGTGCATGAGAAACATCCTGTGCTGTGGTTATCTGATCAGGCAAGATATGTGCCTGGCCGCTCTATTCGAGGTGGTGTGCCTATTTGCTGGCCGTGGTTTGGCGCGCACCCAACAGACAGTACGCTTTGTCCACACGGGTTTGCACGGGTCATACCTTGGAAAGTGATCGATGTTGATACGATTTACAACGGGGCAACACGGATATCTCTGGAAATGTTACAAACGCCAGAAGCGAAGCGCCAACTATCTTATCCTTACGCGTTGAATTTAACGATTATTGTCGGACGACGATTGAAAATGGAATTGGCTACAACCAATCATGCTGACCATCCTTTCAGTATCGGAGAGGCTTTTCATACCTACTTGGCGGTGAGCGATGTCGAAAACATTCAAATTACAGGTGTGCAGGAGTGTGTATATACAGATAAGTTACGCAATTACGAGCGTGCTGTGGAAAATGGTTGTTTAGCATTTAAAGGCGAATTTGATCGCATTTATATGGACCATACTTCTGATTGTGTGATTCATGATGCTGGTTATGATCGATTAATTCGTGTGCAAAAGTCTGGCAGTAACAACACTGTTGTATGGACACCGTGGAAAGAAAAAGCACATGCAATGGGTGATATGGGTGATGCCGAAGAATGGCGTAAAATGATCTGTGTGGAATCGACCAATTCATTGGAAAATTCAGTGATTATTAATCCTAATCGGACACATGTGATGACAGTGGAATATAATGTAGAGTCTTTTAACGTGAATACGTAAGCATGTTGTTTTTAGGCGTTAAAGAATATTGATTTTTTGTCAACGGTTAGGCAAGTTAGGACGTTGCTTGAACGATGACTTTAATATGTATGTAGGGTGCATTTAAAGCGAGTAAATACTGTAGTATTTTTTTAATTACAGGCATCATATTGATGCAAGTAAGTAATTAATGATAAGAATTCAAGGAGATAGCATGAAAACATTTTTATTAATGGTAGTAACCATTGGTTCGTTGATGGTTGCGGGACAAGCTGCTGCAGATCAAGCATTAGCACAGAAAAGCGGATGTTTAGCGTGTCATGGTGTGGACAAAAAAGTGTTAGGCCCTGCATTTAAAGACATTGCAGCTAAATACAAAGGTGACAAAAGTGCTGAAGGCAAATTAGTCACTAAAGTGAAAAAAGGTGGCAGTGGTGTTTGGGGTCCTATCCCGATGCCAGCAAACAGCCCACAAGTTAAAGACGGCGATATAAAATCTATCGTTAAATGGATTATGTCACTTTAATTCGTTAGGTGAAGTTAAAAAGCCAGCATTGTTGCTGGCTTTTTTGTGTCTAGCTAATGATGTGTAGCAGCGATAAAAAGATGGCAATAATAGCAGTAGGGGCAATAATATTATTTGCTAAACGCCATAGTTGATATGCCTTAGGACTAAGGTTGAGTTCTTTTTTCGTATGATGTTTCTTCATAATGTAACCAGCAAAAATTGCCATGAGTAACCCACCCAGAGGCAATAAGATTGCGCTGGTGAGTTTATCTAATGTATCAAATATTCCCAAACCAAATATCACTTCTACATCCTGCCACACATTAAAAGAAAGTATRACGCCTATCCCAAYAAACCAKGTCAGTAGACCCAAGCCAAATACCGCTTGTTTTCGACTAAGCTTGGTGTTCTCTATAATCCAGGCAATAGAGGGTTCTATCAGAGAGATTGCGGATGTTAATGCGGCAAAGGCGACTAAAATAAAAAATAACGTTCCGAAAAAATCACCCCAAGGCATTTGGCCAAAAGCAATCGGGAGTGTTTGAAATATTAAGCCTGGACCAGCATTTGGTTCTAGTTGGTTTGCAAATATTAGCGCATAGATGGCTAAGCCTACTAGTAATCCTAATATACTGTCTGCAATGGCAATGTAAATTGAAGTGCGGGCAATTGACACATCACGCTGTAAGTATGAGCCATATACCATGACGGTACCCATCCCAAGGCTGAGTGAGAAAAAGGCATGCCCCAAAGCGGATAGAGCGGCAACAGGAGTGACCTTAGAGAAGTCAAATGCAAACATAAACTGCACAGAAGCAGGCATATCTCCCACTGACATGCTATAGCCGAGTAATACTAATAAAATAGCAAATAGTGCAGGAATAAGCACATTGTTGGCTTTTTCTAATCCGGAATTAACACCTCGTGCGACGATGCTCATGATGATAGCCATAAAAGCCGTATGCCAAAAAAGCAATGTCCATGGTGATGCTAACAGTGCATCGAAGTTGGCTTTAGATTGTGTGGCCGTAATATTGGTGAAATCATTTTGCAGCGCAGCACTAACATAGCTAAATACCCAGCCGCCAATGACGCTATAGAAACATAAAATTAATACCCCTGTGAGCATGCCCATTCCACCAATATATTTCCAAGCGTTAGAGGCTCCCGACTCCTTTGCTAAGCTCTGCATTGCATCCATCGGATTTTTTTGCATGCGCCTACCCAGCATGACTTCTGTCATGAGTAGCGGGATGCCGACAAAGAAGATGCTAAGAATATAGACCAATACAAATGCACTGCCGCCATTGACGCCTATCATGTAAGGCAGTTTCCAAATATTGCCTAACCCAATGGCGGAACCAGTCGTCGCTAGAATAAATGTCCAGCGGTTTGTCCATATGCCACGATGACTCATCAGTGTGCGCTCTCATTTTTATAGGCAGTAAAGTAACGTTCGGTTTCACTTTTAATGATTTTGGAGAGTAACAGCAATCCAATTAAATTGGGGATTGCCATTAAGCCATTCATTAAATCAGAGAAGTTCCAGACAAATTCTAAGCTGGTTAATGCTCCCACCATGACCGCCATGGTAAATACGACGCGGAAAATTTTAATGGCGCTCCCACCAAATAAATACTCAATGGCTTTTTCACCGTAATAACTCCAACCTATTAGKGTAGAAAAAGCAAAAAAGGCAGTGGCTATTGCCACAATAATACTACCAGTGCTCCCTAGAGTTTCTGCAATGCTAGCGCTCGTTAGTTCCCCCGCACTGACGCCTTGCGTCCAGCTAGTTGCAGTTAAAATAACCAGTGCAGTCATTGTGCAGACGACTAAGGTGTCAATAAAGGTCTGTGTCATGCTCACTAAAGCTTGTTTGACGGGGTCATTCGTACGGGCAGCCGCAGCGGCAATGGGGGCAGAACCTAAGCCAGATTCATTGGAAAATACGCCGCGGGCAATGCCGTAACGCATGGCCGCAGCAATGGTCGCGCCGACAAAGCCACCACTAGCGGCAGTTGGGTTAAAGGCGTGATAAAAAATCAAGCCAAATGCTTCTGGAATTTCATTCACATGTGCTGCAAGTGCCCATAAGCAACAGACAACATAAATCACAATCATAAATGGAACTAAAAAGGAGGTGAATTTGCCGATGGCTTTAATGCCACCAAGAATCACGAGGCCCGTAAGTAAGGTCAGAACAATGCCTGTGATTTCTGTCGGGATTTGGAATGTGGCTTCAAATATTTTTGCGGCAGCATTGGCTTGTGTCATGTTGCCAATACCAAATGCTGCACAGGCGGTGAAAATAGCAAACAATGACCCTAGCCATGGAAGCCCTGCGCCCTTGCTAAGATAGTACATCGGGCCGCCACGCATGCCGTGTTCCCCTTTTTCGCGGTACTTCACTGCTAACACGGCTTCACTATATTTGGTGGCCATCCCAACTAAGCCTGTGACCCACATCCAAAACACAGCGCCAGGGCCGCCTAAAGTGATAGCAGTGGCAACGCCAACAATGTTTCCGATGCCTACGGTGGCAGCAAGTGCCGTCATTAATGCTGCAAATTGACTAATGTCGCCTTCATCATCTTTATTTTTGCTAAAAATTAGACTAAATGCATGTGGAAGAACACGAAACTGCATGCCTTTTAGAATAATAGTGAGATATAAGCCAGTGCCAACCAGTAAGGTTAGCATGACAGGTCCCCATACCATCCCTGAAAGTGTTGCGACGAGTGCTTCTATGGCTTGCATTGTGATTCCCCTTTAGAACGATTATAGCGAGAAACCACTAAGATTTGCTAGGCTAAGATTGGAAGTGTTGTTTCAGTACGGCAATCATATAGCTGTGATCAATCGCACCAGCACTCTCACGAATACTATGCATCGCCCACATTGGGTTGCCAACATCAACAGTTGGCATGCCCAATTGTGCGGCCATTGTTGGGCCTATTGTGCTGCCGCAGCCTAGGTCGGTGCGATGTGCGTATTCTTGGTAGGGGACTTTTGCTTGCTTRCACARCTGAATAAAGCGCGCGGCAGTGTCGGCATTGGTACTGTAACGCTGATTAGCATTGCTTTTGATGACAGGGCCTTTGTTCACGGTTGCATGATGGTTCGGTTCATAAGCCGCAGGGTGGTTTGGGTGGTAGGCGTGTGCCATATCGGCGCTAATTAAAAAGCTATTGGCAAAGCTGCGTAAACGGCCTTCTTCGCTGGCTTCAAAATGCGAACAAATGCGTTGTAGTACATCACGCATGAAACTGCCGCTGGCACCTGTAGCACTTTCGCTGCCTACTTCCTCATGATCAAAGAAAGCACAGATGTTAGTGGCATCTGGCTCCGATGTCGTTAGCAATGCTTGCAGTGCCGCATGGCAAGAGGCTAAATTATCTAATTGGCTGYTGGCAATAAAGGCTTGGTCTTCACCCCAAAAGCTACCTTTTTGTGTGTCGTAAATGCTTAAGTCCCAAGTGAGAATGTCATTAGGCTTGATGCTTAACGCATTGGCAATGGTTTGTGACAGCTGCTCTTGGGCGGCTTTGCTATCTGCCGCATAACCAAAAATAAGCGGTAACTGCGTTTGCTTGTCTAAGTGTAAGCCTTTGCTATTCACTTCACGGTTCATATGAATTGCAAGGTTAGGTAGCCGAACAACAGAATCTTTTAAGTGTAATAAGTGCGTGGTATAACCGTTGTCGTTTGCGACATTGACGCGACCAGCTAAGCTTAAATCACGGTCGGTAAATGTGGCAAGAATGGGTCCGCCATACACTTCCACCCCAACTTGTGCAACGCCGCTGTTAGCATGTGCAGCTTTGGGTTTTAGCTGTAAGCCTGGAGAATCTGTGTGAGCGCCCACTATTCTGAATCCTGTTGTTTCTATAGGCTTGTTGCCTAAGATGAACGCAATAATAGAAGCACCATCACGTGTGACGTAATAACGCCCCTGTTGCTTGAGTTGCCAAGCTTGATTTTCGACTAAGGGTTCGAACCCCTTGGCTTCTAATTGTGTAATAGTGCTTTTAACGGCATGCCAAGGACTAGGGCTGGCATCAATAAAGTCTAGCAAGTCCTGTGCTTGTTGTTTAGCTTCTACTGACAGTACGTCTGAAGTGGACATGGTTAAATCCAGTCTTTATCGATTAAGAAATCTGTGTGAAGTTTGGCTTCTGGGCTACCAATCTCTGGTTTCCAATCATAACGCCATTTTACGATAGGTGGCATAGAGAGCAGAATGGATTCTGTGCGGCCATTAGATTGCAGGCCAAACAGGGTGCCTCGGTCAAATACTAAATTAAATTCTACATAGCGACCACGACGGTAAGCTTGAAAATCACGTTCACGTTCACCATAAGCGGTATCTTTACGGCGTTGCACGATCGGTAAGTATGCTTGTGTGAACGCATCACCTACTGCACGCTGTAGGGCAAAGCTTTGTTCAAAGCCTAAGTGGTTAAAGTCGTCAAAAAAGATGCCGCCAATGCCGCGAGGCTCATTGCGGTGTTTTAGATGGAAATATTCATCACATTGTTGTTTAAACGCTGGATATAGATTCTCACCAAATGGTAAAAGGGCATCTCTGTTGGTGCGATGGAAGTGAATACAATCTTCTTCAAAACCATAGTACGGCGTTAAGTCCATGCCACCACCAAACCACCATATGTCTTTTTCATCCGCTTTTTTTGCTTTTGCGATAAAGAACCGTACATTCATATGGACGGTTGGAATATATGGGTTGTGAGGGTGCAATACGAGTGATACACCCATGGCTTCCCAGTTTCGGCTGGCAGCTTCTGGGTGTGCAATAGTGGCAGTGGGGGGTAATTTGTTGCCAAGCACATGTGAAAAGCCGATTCCAGCACGTTCAAATACATTGCCACCTTCGAGCATACAGGAGTTGCCACCGCCCCCTTCAGGACGTTGCCAACCATCATGCAAGAATGTTTTGCCATCAACAAGCTCTACCGACTCTATGATGCGGGCTTGTAGCCCTTGCAAGTAATCAAATACTGCTTGAGAGTTTAAACTGCTCATTTTTTCACTAGCCTTTTACTGCGCGATAGCCAATATCTTTACGATGCTGTGCGCCTTTAAACTCAATCTCATCAATTATTTTGTAGGCTTGTTGTTGTGCAAATTTTACTGTCTCTCCCAGGGCAGTGACGCATAGCACGCGTCCACCACTGGTGATGACTTTTCCGTCTTTTAACGTCGTGCCAGCATGGAAAACATACCCATCCTCTATGGTGTTTGGCAGGCCTGTAATTTCATCACCAAGTTTTGGCTTTGCGGGGTAGTTGGCACTTGCCATTACGACACCAAGCGCAAAACGTCTGTCCCAGTCGGCTTCTGTTTTATCTAAGGTTCCATCAATGGCGTGTTGTAATAATGTGAACAAATCAGATTTTAAGCGCATAAAGATCGGTTGCGATTCTGGGTCACCCATCCGGCAGTTAAATTCTAATGTTTTAATCTCGCCATCTGGACTGACCATTAACCCTGCATATAAAAAGCCAGTGTATGGGATGCCATCTTCAGCCATGCCTTCTACGGTCGGTCTAATAATCTCACGCATGGTTTTGGCATAAATTTCTGGTGTGATAATTGGTGCTGGAGAGTATGCACCCATGCCGCCAGTGTTCGGTCCTTCGTCACCATCTAGTAAACGTTTATGGTCTTGGCTGGTGGCGAGCGGTAAAATATTTTCGCCATCTACCATCACCATAAAGCTAGCTTCTTCGCCAATTAAAAACTCTTCTATCACAACACGGGCACCGGCGGCACCAAATTTATTGTCGCCTAGCATCATGTCTACTGCGGCATGTGCTTCATCTAACGTCATGGCAACCACGACGCCTTTACCTGCGGCTAAACCATCCGCTTTAATAACAATAGGTGCACCTTTTTGCTCAATATACGCATGTGCGGGTTTTACTTCAGAAAAGGTTGCATAGTCTGCCGTCGGAATTTGATGGCGCACCATAAAGGCTTTAGAGAAATCCTTAGAAGACTCTAATTGTGCAGCTGCTTTCGTTGGGCCGAAAATCTTAAGCCCATTGGCTTGGAAAGCATCCACGATACCTTCACTCAACGGTGCTTCAGGGCCAACGACTGTGATGGCAATATTCTCTTCTTGCGCAAACTTGATTAGTTCGTCTATTTTGGTAATCGGTACATTAACCATATCAGGGTTGGTTGCTGTCCCTGCATTACCCGGCGCCACATAGGTGCGGCTAATGCCTTTATTTTCTGCGATTTTCCAAGCGAGGGCGTGTTCACGCCCTCCGCCACCAATGACTAATACCTTCATAAATTTATTTTATGGGCAAACCACGTTGTCACGTGCTCGCTCACTCCTTGTCTATCAATATGATATGCCTGCGTCATTTACTGCGCGGCCCCTAGTGCTTTATCCCATAGAATCAATTTACAGGTTAAGCTAAATTCTAATTCAAATACGCTTCCTAATGACGGAAGTGACGGATGCCTGTCAGCACCATCGCTAAACCACGTTCATCTGCTGCTGCAATGACTTCTTCATCACGCATGCTACCACCGGGATGGATCACGCAGCTTGCGCCTGCATCAGCAAGCACGTCTACGCCATCACGGAATGGGAAGAATGCGTCCGAGGCCACCACTGCACCCTGTAAACTCAGTCCGGCATGTTTTGCTTTAATGACTGCAATTTTTGTACTGTCGATGCGGCTCATTTGACCTGCGCCTACGCCTAGCGTCATGCCATCGCCACAGAAGACAATGGCGTTAGATTTAACGTATTTAGCAACATTCCAAGCAAACAATAAGTCTTTCATTTGTGCTGGGGTTGGTTGCTTTTTGGTCACAATTTTTAAATCTGACATTTGTATTTCATGGATGTCTGCTGTTTGAACTAAGATGCCAGAACCAACACGCTTTGTATCGTGTGAGTTTCGCCCTTGCTCCCAAGGCGTTTCGCCACCTGTTGGCAACGCGATTTTTAATACACGGACATTCTTTTTAGCGCTAAAAATGGCTAGCGCTTCGGGTGTATATTCTGGTGCAATTAATACTTCTAAAAATTGTTTTGAAATGGCTTCTGCCGCTTCTTTATCAACCCTTTGGTTAAAAGCAATAATGCCGCCAAAGGCGCTAGATGGATCCGTCTTAAATGCTTTGCTATATGCCTCTAATGCAGTAGCACCAAGCGCCGCACCACAAGGGTTGGCATGCTTAACAATCACACAAGCGTTGCTATCAAATGCTTTGACAGCCTCCCAAGCAGAATCGGCATCAGCGATGTTGTTGAAGCTAAGCGCTTTACCTTGAATCTGCTCAGCCGTCACTAGAGAGCTCGGTGCAGGATGCTGGTCTTGATAAAAGGCAGCGCTTTGATGCGGGTTCTCGCCGTAGCGTAAATCCTGCACTTTCGTAAAGCGTGTATTCATTTGTGTTGGATAAGGGTTGCGCGTGCCATCTTCATTAAAGCTGGATAGGTAATCGCTAATTGCCCCATCGTAATTGCTAACACGGTTAAACGCAGCAACTGATAATGCAAAAGTTGTTTTTTCTGCAAGTTTCCCTGTGGCATTCAGTTCATCAAGTGCTGCTGCATATTGGTTAGCATCAGTCAGTACGGCAACATCTTTCCAATTTTTAGCTGCTGAGCGCAACATGGCTGGACCACCGATATCGATATTTTCAATGGCATCTTCTAGTTTGCAATCTGGTTTTGCRACCGTTGCTTCAAACGGATACAAATTCACCACCAACATGTCGATATTAGGGATGTCTGATTCTTTCATCGTAGCAACATGTGCAGGTAAATCACGACGGCCAAGTAAGCCGCCATGCACTTTAGGRTGTAGYGTTTTAACACGRCCATCTAACATTTCTGGGAASCCCGTRTARTCACTTACYTCAATSACAGGKATGTTGTTTTCGCTRAGTAGTTTGGCRGTRCCGCCAGTAGATARAATTTCAATGTCTARTTTGTGTAGRTTTTGCGCAAGTTCGACAATGCCTGTTTTGTCAGAAACGCTAATGAGAGCTCGTTTAATAAGTGCCATATATTTCTTTAATGTTAAATAATTGTAGAGTTGGCATCGTCCATGGTCGTTTGTTACCTTGTTCTTGCCATTTTGTTTCCTTACGATTGCATGCCAAATGCTTTTGCAAGTAAGAAAGGTGAAAGGTTAATCTAGCTTGTATAGCGCCATTTTTTTACGCAATGTGTTTCGATTAATGCCAAGCATTTCAGCTGCTTTACTTTGGTTGCCGCCTACTTTATTTAAAATGTACGCTAGCATTGGCTTTTCAACGCAATTTAATACCATCCCGTAAATAGCATGCGGCTGTCCACCATCTAAATGCGTAAAATAATCGTCCAGTGATTCTGTAATTGCTTCGCCCAACTTAGAAACTTTACTCATTATGCCGCTATTGCCTCCTTGGTCGCGTTGCTGTTTTTGGTCTTATTATTTGTTTCTTCGTAGACTAGGCGTTCATTCCTAGATTGTAATTCTGCAAAAAAGTCGTTAATGGCGCTCAGTTGCAGTTCTGTTGTTTGTAGCGTGTTCATATGGTGGCGGAAAGCAGCAGAACCGACTAAACCTTTGGTGTACCAAGAAATATGTTTGCGTGCAACACGCATGCCAGCGAGCTCGCCATAAAAGCCGTATAAGTCATTAATGTGCTCAAGCATAACGGTATGAATTTCTTCAACCGTGGGTGGCAACATATGTGAGCCCGTTCTTAAGTAATGGTCAATTTCACGGAAAATCCAAGGGCGCCCTTGTGCGGCGCGGCCTATCATGACTGCATCGGCACCCGTGTAGTCTAGTACATATTTCGCTTTTTCTGGGGTGGTAATGTCACCATTAGCGATTAATGGAATGTTAACCGCTTGTTTAACAGCAGCGATCGTATCGTATTCAGCGTCACCTTTGTAGGCGCAAGTGCGTGTACGGCCATGCATGGCAAGTGCTTGGATGCCGATGTCTTCAGCCATTTTTGCGATGGTTACGGCATTGCGGTTATCTTTGTCCCAGCCTGTGCGAATTTTGAGTGTAACGGGCACATCCACTGCCTCAACAACCGCTTTTAAGATTTGAGATACTAACGGTTCGTCTTTTAGTAATGCTGAGCCTGCCATGACATTACATATCTTTTTTGCTGGGCAACCCATATTGATATCAATGATTTGCGCGCCATTATCAACATTGTATCGTGCGGCCTCTGCCATCATTTCTGGGTCTGCACCGGCAATTTGTACGGAAATAGGGTCTACTTCTCCTTCGTGATTCGCACGGCGGCGTGTTTTTTCACTGCCATAGAGTAGCGAATTAGAGGTCACCATTTCAGAGACCGCTAGCCCAGCACCCATTTTTTTACATAATTGGCGGAATGGTCTATCTGTGACGCCAGCCATAGGGGCGACGACTAAGTTATTTTTCAGAATAAGATTGCCAATTTGCATTGAAAAATGGTGCCGAGGAAAAGTTGACTATTTTATACGCAATTACGGTTCTAGGGAACCTAAATTATGCGCATTTGTAGAACATTTTAAGGGTGTGTTGTGCGAAAGGTGTCCGCAAGTAAGCGGATTGAAATAAATGCTTATTTTTTACGTAAATTAATGTGGGTGCTAATCAGGGTGTTTGCTTGATTTCTAAAGCGGGTGCCATTGCAGTCTTTAACCCACRTATTTAATAATCCGCAGAAAAATAAATGGGTATCCATGGCGAGTTGGCTTGCGCTAAGTGACGTATTAACCAAACCTTCTTCTTGTGCTTGTTGGTAGGCTTGTTCTAGTTTTGTGACGACACCAGAGCAATTGTTGAGCATTTCTTGCAGCACCGCGGCAAAATCGCCGACATATTCACATTTTGACATCATGATTTCATATGTATCTCGTGTCTCTTGATGGTCATTGAGTTTTTGTATGGTGTCACGTAGAAAGTTCTCAATGGCATCTAGAGGGCCTGTTGAAGGCTTAGCTTGGTCGGCTGCAGACAGTAAGTTGTCATCTAGACTATCTATTAGCGGCAGGAATACTTGCTCACGCATGGCGTGAAATAACTCCGACTTATTTTCAAAGTGCCAGTACACAGCGCCGCGTGTGACGCCAGCGCGTGTGGCAATTTGCTCTAAACTGGTTTTGCTGACCCCTTTTGCCAAAAAAACTTCACSARCWKYRYYGMTAATNNCTKMYSRMNTKYARTSTMRGCGWYTWWTYWCKTTNNTKKCGANAMCAKGCYTTAAATTCTTTTCATAAACCTATTTACATACAGTCATGATTGTATATCATATACGAAACATACGACATTGTATGTTTATTATGCTGTATAAAAAAATAGGGGTGGAAATCGTGCTGAACATACATAACCGTACGGGTCTTATTAAATGTTTGTTGCTAAACACAGTGGCTGTATTAACGTTGGCTTCTTGTGATGGCCAGGCGGATGCCGCAGCTAAACAGCAAGCGATGCCACCAATGCCAGTCAGTGTGTTGGCTGTGCAGTCAACGACTGTGCCGATTAGTGCTGAAGCCGTTGCGCAGACTGAGGGTGCTAAAGAAGTGGAAATTAGACCTCGCGTTGGCGGCATTTTGCTTAAGAAATTGTTTGAGGAAGGCGCCGAAATTAAGGCGGGGCAACCAATGTTTTTAGTTGATCCGGTGCCATATCAAATGGCAGTTTCACAGGCGCGGGCCCAGCATGCACGTCAAAAAGCACGTATCGTACAAACAAGTAGAGAATCTGAACGGCTAAAAAAACTATTAGAGACAAAGTCTATTAGTCAACGTGAATATGATAATGCCGTGTCAGATCACGCAATGGCGGATGCGAGTTTGCAAGAATCGAATGCGGTATTGCATGAAGCGCAATTAAATTTATCATATGCCAAAGTGAAGGCGCCTGTGAGCGGGATGGCAGGGCGGTTTTTATATTCAGAAGGTGCGCTGGTGAATGCTAATACCAGTCTATTGACAACCATCGTACAGACTTCACCTATCTGGGTGCGGTTTAGTTTGTCAGATTCTGAATTAGCACAATTAGGCGGGATGTTGACAAGTGAAACAGTGAAAGGAATTACGCTTGTTTTGCCAAATGGGACAGAACATCCGGAGTCTGGACGATTGAATTTTTCTGCTAGTCAGATAGACCCTCGATTGGGAACGCAGCAATTGCGTGCTGAATTTGATAATGCAGATAAAACGTTAATTCCAGGTCAGTTTGTTCGGATAAGAGTGACAACAGGTAATCTTGATGGTGTGTTCTTAGTGCCGCAAACAGCTGTACTAACAGGTGATCAAGGAAAGTTTGTTTACGTGGCGGAAAAAGATAAAGACGGCAAAACGGTTGCTGTTGTACACCCAGTAAAAGCAGGTGATTGGCAAGGTAAGAATTGGGTAATATTAGATGGCTTAAAGCAAGGCGATAAAGTCATTGTAGACAACCTCATTAAGGTTAGGCCGAGTGCTGCCGTCACACCAAAGCTCGCTGGTAATAATGCCGCTAATACGCAGAACAAATCAGCATCTAGCAAAGTAATGTAAATTAGGCGAATCAATCATGACCAAGTTTTTCATCACTAGGCCAATATTTGCCTCAGTGCTATCCATTATTATTATATTGTCTGGCTTAGCGGCAGCTTTTAAGTTGCCTATTGCGCAATATCCTGAAATTGCACCGCCAACTGTGACGATTACTGCCAGCTACCCTGGTGCAAGTGCTGAGACGCTGAGTAAGACAGTGGCTGCTCCGATAGAGGAGCAACTCAGCGGTGTCGATGATTTGCTCTATTTTAGCTCTAGTGCGGATTCAAGCGGGACGCTAGTTATCACAGCAACATTTAATGTGGGCACTGACGTTGACCAAGCAACATTTAATGTGAGCAACCGGGTGAATATTGCAACGCCACGTTTGCCAGCAGAGGTGCGTCGTAATGGTTTGATTGTACAAAAAAAATCGAACGATATTCTATTGGTGGTCATGCTGACTTCAGAAGACCCTAAGCACGACAGGTTGTATTTAAGCAATTACGCGACATTGAATGTATTAGATGAACTTCGGCGCATTAAAGGCGTGGGTGACGCGCAAGTCTTTGGCGGACAAGATTATGCAATGCGGGTATGGCTTCGTCCAGATCGCATGGCGCAACTAGGCGTAAGCACCAGTGACATTGCGGCGGCGATTAACGCACAAAATAATCAATATGCTGCTGGTAAAATTGGCCAAAATCCTGCGCCCGAGAGTCAACAGTTAGTTTATACCGTAACGGTAAAAGGACGGTTAGTCGATCCTAGTCAGTTTGGGGATATCATTATCCGAGCAGATGGCCCCAACGGTATTTTGTACTTAAAAGATGTCGCCCGTGTTGAGTTGGGCGCGCAAAGTTATAACGTAACTTCATCATTAAACGGGCAGCCTGGTGTTGCAATTCCTGTGTTCCTGCAAAGCGGTGGTAATGCGCTTGAAACAGCGAAAGGGATTAAAGACAAGGTTGAGGAACTGAAAGCGAATTTTCCTGAAGGCATGGTTTATAGTATCCCCTACGATACTAGTGACTTTGTGAAAGCAACGATTAAAGAGGTGCTTAAAACCTTTGCTGAAGCGCTTATTCTTGTTGTGTTGGTGGTCTTCTTGTTCTTACAAAGCTGGCGTGCGACCTTAATTCCAATCATTGCAGTGCCTATTTCTTTGATTGGGACATTTGCAGGCTTATATCTATTTGGMTTTTCGATTAACTTACTCACATTGTTTGCCATGATTTTGTCTATTGGTATTGTGGTGGATGATGCCATTGTGGTGCTAGAGAATACTGAGCGATTGATGAAAGAAGAGGGCTTGGCGCCGCTGCCAGCGGCCATTAAATCGATTAACCAAGTGTCAGCAGCGGTCGTGGCGATTGTGTTGGTACTTTGTGCTGTATTTGTACCTGTTGCTTTCCAAGGGGGTATCGCAGGAGAGTTGTACCGTCAATTTGCGGTAACCGTGGCGATTGCTGTGGTAATTTCAGGTGTTGTCGCGCTAACGCTAACCCCTGCCTTGTGCGCAATRATTCTCAAAARATCGCACGACGAAAACAGGTTTTTTAAATGGTTTAATCGGACATTTAAGAAAACGACACAATTTTATATTGATACAGTAAAGCTGACCTTACRGCATAAAATCATTGGGGCGGTTGCATTTATTGGCATTGTTGCCGTGATGATGTTTTTATTCCGTACGGTGCCAAGTAGTTTTGTCCCAGCAGAAGATCAAGGCTATGTTGTCACTATTGTTGTGATGCCTGATGGCGCTACGTTGAGCCGTACCGAGCAGACGACAGAAAATATCCGTGCAGCAGTTGCACAAGATTCCGCCGTGGACTTTGAATTTGCCATTAATGGATTTGAGTTGCTGACTGGCGCAAACAAAACCAGCGCTGGGACGATGTTTGTACGATTAACTGATTGGGATGAACGTGATACCTCAGCTGCCGATATGGTTGATCAACTATTCACTATTGGCATGAGTCAGCCTGATGGGTTGGGTTTTGCTGTTAACCCACCAGCTATTCGTGGCTTGGGTTCAGCCGGGGGCTTTGAAGTGTATGTGCAAAGTCAGCGCGATACGGACCCGATTAAATTGGCAGCGGTAATGAACGGCTTTATTGATGCCATGCGTGCAGAACCTACGCTGACAGGGCTCAATACTTTTTTCCGACCWACAGTGCCTCAATTRCTCATTGAAGTGGATGAAGCCAAGGCGATATCSYTAGGRGTGAAGATTTCAGATATTTATACRACGCTACAAAGCACCATGAGCTCGTTTTATGTGAATGATTTTAACCGTAATGGTAGAACATACCGWGTGCAGCTACAGGCCGAACCAGAGTTTAGAATGAAGCCAGAAGATTTAGGCAAGGTTTATGTGCGTAGTCAGCCTACACCAGAAAGYCCAAGRGGYAATATGATTCCTATTTCAGCMYTGAGCCAAGTGAAAAATGTAGTTGGGGCYGAGCAGCTTGAACGCTATAACGGTTTGCTTTCAGCCAAGGTCTTTGGTAGTGGYGCACCTGGCGTGAGTTCAGGYGATGCGATTGACACWGTAGAACGGATTGCCAAAGCGAGCCTGCCTGAAGGCTACCAAATTGCTTGGACCGGCCAAGCTTATCAAGAAAAACGTACGGGCTCCGCTGCGCTGTTTGCATTTGGGTTTGCCATTGTTATGGTGTTCTTGATTTTGGCGGCGCAGTTTGAAACGTGGGCATTACCACTGGCTGTCATTATGGCAGTACCATTTGCACTAACCGGTGCATTATTAGCAGTATTGTTGCGTGGGATGCCTAACGATATTTACTTCCAAATTGGCTTAATCACGCTTATAGGCTTAGCTGCGAAGAATGCTATTTTGATTGTGGAGTTTGCTAGCCAGAAAATGGAAGAAGGCATGCCCGTTAGACAAGCCGCGATTGAGGCGGCAAGGCTAAGGTTTAGACC
>NVTX01000029.1 GCA_002401735.1 Methylophilaceae bacterium
TTGTTATCTCGTACTCATTATTATTTGCGGCTTGCGCTGTAAGCGTCGATAATAACAAGAACCCAGAAAGAATTGTCAGTGTTTTGAGTGCGGCAATGGCTGGTAATGTTTCTAAAGTATTTTTGGTATATTTCATCGGTTAGTCCCCCTTTTTTGCTGAAAACTAACCATATCTCAAGCAAACAATATTGGATAGTGCACAAATTATGTTGGTTGTTTTAAAGGGTTATTTGGCGATATTGAACTAGATGATATAAAAAAAGCGCAGGGGTTAGCCTGCACTTGATTAATTTTAACTTGCAAAAAGCAATATTACATATTCATTTTGCGTTTACGCTCGGCAAGTAGGCGTAGGCGCAAGGCATTTAGCTTAATAAAGCCTGCGGCATCATTATGGTCATATACTTCATCATCTTCAAAGGTTACATGCTCTAGGCTGTATAATGAATAAGGTGATTTACGGCTAACAACCGAAACAGAGCCTTTATATAGTTTAACCACAACAGTACCTTTTACCGGTTCTGATGCTTTATCGATCATGGCTTGTAGCATTTCACGTTCTGGGCTGAACCAGAAACCGTTATAAATAACTTCGGCATAACGGGGCATTAGCTCATCTTTAAGATGCATCGCACCACGGTCTAGAGTAATAGATTCGATGCCTCTATGCGCGGTTAGCATAATTGTGCCACCTGGTGTTTCGTAAATGCCACGTGATTTCATACCCACATAACGGCCTTCAACAAGGTCCAAACGGCCAATGCCGTGTTTACCACCCACGCGATTCAACTCAGCCAGTATTTCATGAGCTTTCATTGCCTTACCATTAAGAGCTACGATATCCCCTTGCTTGTATTCAATATCAAGATATTCAGCTTCGTTAGGCGCCGCTTCAGGGCTAACAGTCCAAAGCCACATGCTTTCTTCCGCTTCGGCAGCAGGGTCTTCTAAATGGCGACCTTCGTATGAGATATGCAATAAATTTGCATCCATAGAATAAGGGCTGCCACCTTGTTTATGCTTCATTTCCACAGGAATACCATGCTTTTCTGCATAAGCCATTAGTTTCTCACGGCTTAATAAATCCCACTCACGCCATGGCGCAATAATTTGGATATCGGGATTCAGTGCGTACGCACCTAATTCAAACCGTACTTGATCATTCCCTTTACCCGTTGCCCCATGTGCAATTGCATCAGCGTTTGTTTCCTTAGCAATCTCAATCAAACGTTTTGAAATCAGTGGGCGTGCAATCGAAGTGCCGAGTAGATATTCGCCTTCATAGACGGTGTTAGCCCTAAACATAGGGAACACAAAGTCACGTACAAACTCTTCACGCAAGTCATCAATATAAATCTCTTTAACACCAGCTGCTTTAGCTTTAGCGCGTGCTGGTTCCAGCTCATCACCTTGCCCCAAGTCAGCAGTAAAAGTTACTACCTCAGCTTGGTAGGTATCTTGCAACCATTTTAAGATAACAGAGGTGTCTAAACCACCTGAATAAGCCAACACGACTTTATTTACTTCACTCATTTCACTTTACCTAACAAACTATTTAATTAACTTTTCCTAACAAAAGGTATTCCATTAACGCCTTTTGTACATGCAACCGATTCTCTGCCTCATCCCATACCACTGAATTTTTGCCGTCAATCACATCGGCGGTGACTTCTTCTCCACGATGTGCTGGCAAGCAGTGCATAAACAACGCATCTTCTTTCGCCACCTTCAACAGATCATCATCCACTTGCCAATCAGCAAAATCTCTSCGGCGCTCTTCATTCTCWGACTCRAAGCCCATACTAGTCCACACATCAGTGGTTAGCAAATCAGCRYCTTTTGCCGCATCCATTGGGTCTKCAAACACGGTCAGYGCCTTACTCTCTAAATCTGCTARTGCAGGATCCAGTGRRTAGCCTGGTGGTGTAGAGATGTGTAAATTAAAACCCAGCAAAYCCGCYGCTTGCAACCAKGTATAACTCATATTATTKGCATCACCAATCCAGGCGACCGTTTTGCCTTTGATCGGGCCTCTATGCTCGATATACGTGAAAATATCAGCTAATATTTGGCAAGGATGATATTCGTTAGTCAGGCCATTAATCACCGGCACCCGTGAGTTTGCTGCAAAGCGCTCAATAATGCTCTGTTCAAAAGTACGAATCATCACAACATCACTCATCCGTGAGATGACCTGCGCAGCATCCTCTACAGGTTCGCCACGTCCTAGCTGTGAGTCACGCGTATTCAAGTAAATGGCAGCGCCGCCGAGTTGTTGCATGCCAGCCTCAAAAGACAAGCGTGTTCGTGTGCTGGCTTTCTCAAAAATCATCACCAGCGTACGGTCTGTCAAAGGCCAATATTTTTTGTAATCTTTGAATTGTGATTTAATCCAAACCGTACGTTCAAAGATGTATTCAATCTCATCTCGCGTGAGATCATTAAATTGCAAAAAGTGTTTAACGCTCATTACTATTCATTTCTAACTTAGCCATTTCTAGCTAAGCTGCTTTTAAAAAGTTTTCTATAATTGGCACTAAGCGATCAACCAGCTCTTGAGCCTCTTGTTGATTCATCACCAATGGCGGTAACAATCGAATAATATTATCGGCGGTGACATTAATTAATAGTTGATTGGCTAGTGCCAGCTTTACCAGCTCTGCACATGGCGTATCCAACTCTATCGCAATCATTAGTCCTGCGTTACGGATATCAACCACAGCCGCATTATCTTTAAACGCTTGAGAAAACTGCTGGTGAATAAACCGACCAATTTTCTCAGCATTCTCACGCAGATTTTCCTGTTCAATAATGGCCAGCGTTGCTAAACCAGCCGTTGTGGCAAATGGATTCCCACCAAACGTAGAGCCATGTTTCCCTGGTGTAAAGACTTCCGCAGCAGCGCCTTTGGCAATACATGCACCAATAGGCACACCTGAGCCCAGCCCTTTCGCTAACGCCATTGCATCAGGGGTTATCCCTGTGTGTTGAAAGGCAAACCAAGTACCGGTACGGCCAATGCCGCTTTGCACTTCATCCAACATTAACAACCACTCGTTGTCATTGCATACTTCACGCAAGCCTTGCAAATAAGCTTTCATATCAGCAGGTAGCTGAACGCCGCCCTCACCTTGTACAGGCTCTACTAATATAGCAACAACATTATTCTTACGTGCTGCCACTTGCTTCACTGCATCGAGGTCATCAAAAGGTACCCGAACAAAACCACTTACTAGGGGTTCAAATCCGGCTTGCACCTTCCTATTACCAGTCGCCGAAAGTGTGGTTAATGTCCGACCGTGGAATGAACGCTCCATCACAATAATTTCTGGGTTAGCAATGCCTTTATTGTGTGCATGTAGTCGCGCTAGTTTAATTAGCGCTTCATTTGCTTCACAACCAGAGTTGCAAAAGAACACTTTATCCATGCCTGAAATTTCTGCTAATTTATCGGCTAAACGCGCTTGCTCAGCAATCTGGTACACATTTGAAACGTGTATTAACGTTGAGGCTTGCTCGCTAATCGCTTTTACAAATTYAGGGTGAGAGTGTCCCAAGCCTGTGACAGCAATCCCAGAGAATGCATCCAAGTATTTTTCATCTTGGTCGTCCCACAGCCAGACACCTTGCCCTTTTGTAAAAGTGACAGGCAGCCTGTCATACGTGTTCATTAAGTGTTGCGACATAAAATTCCAATAGCACTAAAAATTAAAACAATGCGTAAAACGCACCCTACAAAAACAAAAACGGCGGCTAAGGCCGCCGTTACAGCTTCACCTAAGCTACCAATTCAATAATGCCAATCGAATGTTTTCACCCACTACCGCTAGTACCAACAATGTAGACAAAGCCAACAAAATAGTCTTTTTGCCATCTAACAGATGAGCCGCTTTACTAGCGTTATGCTTATGCGCTGTAGTTGATAATTTTTTCATTATGAATCCATCTAAAAAATTAGTATTTTCCAATAAGGCTAGCCTAAAGCAAAAGTCTATTTTATGCAAGATTTCAAGCCATCATGCGCAATGTTAACGCTTAATCAACAGGCTTGTTTTGCTTCAACAAACGGTTTTATCCGTTCGATTGTATTGGGATGTGTTGATAGCATATCGCTTATCGGGTCATATGCTTCAGACGGTGACTCTTTTGTTTTTTTACTTTCTGACTTCTTCCCATTAGACCCAGGCACTTGGTTTTGCAATCGAAATAAAATATCAGCAAACGCGCGCGGTGGTAAACAGGATTTCTTTAATGCTTTCAAAGCAAAGTCATCTGCCTCTAATTCATGTGATCGAGAGTATTGCATTTGCACCAACACTGCTGGCAAACCTGATGCCATAGAACTTACATCCCCTGTTGCCGCTGCCAACACCAAACCAGACAGCGTGCCTTGTATGCTTTGCCTGAATGCATGACGTTGCTTAACATGCCCTAATTCATGCGCCAATACCGCTATAATTTCAGTATCATTTTTTGCTAGCGCAATCAAACCATCCGTCACTACCATAATGCCGCCGGGCAATGCAAAAGCATTCGCCCCAATAACGCCACCATCCCTAAATTCCAGTCGATACTGGGGACAATCGTTTACGCTACATAGCTTGTTTAACGCTACAATGATTTTTTCTTGTCGCGCCTTTTTAGTCTCGCTAGCAGAAAAATAACCATATTGATGATCCAACCCTTTTAGAACTTGTTCCCCTAGGCGCTTCTCCATACTAGGTGGTGTCGCCTTTGCCACATACTCGGCAAGTTTAGGCACACCATGCTGCAAGAATGCCCAGCCAACAAAAATGGTGCAGAACAAAGAAATGAATACCCAGCCCAAATGATTTTCTAGATAATGAAGCTTAGACCAGAAAAATGCTGACTTTGACGGCATTGCCGCTTCCAGCTCACTCACATCCGTGGCTTCCAGTCTCGCGCCATCCGGCAAATCTACAAGCCGCTTCGTTGAGCCTAATTTAGCCTGAACGTTTATCTCGGAAAGCGGATAAGCCTGAAGCTGGCCTTCAACATTCACTCGAAGGCTATCCCCTTTGACTTCCACCCATACCGATTTAGCACGTGCACTTAACCCATCGTAAAATTCAGCTTGAAACATTAGTGATTATCCGAAAGAAAAGTCTGCATCAAAAAAGTCTGCGATTTCTTCGCCAGTTGCCTTCACGGCCTCTTTCTTCTCGCCAACAAATTTATCAAAATCCACATCACCAACGACTTGTAACTTAGATGCACGGTATCTTGCCAAACGCACTTGCGCCCAAGGTGTCGCCAAACCAAAAGTCATCACAATTGCCACAATATTAGTGAAGTAAATCCATATATAATCACGTGCGCGTAAAGTGCTCTTGAAAGATAAGTCGTCTAAAGTTGTGCCATTCCAAACCAAATTAGCAATACGCGCTTTCATATAACCAACAAACCCGAAAATAAACAAGACGTAGAGCAGCATGCCTCCGATTGCAAATAACATTTTTTGAGGGTGTAACAATAAGTCTTGTATGCCTTTCTCACGCGACTCTTCACGCTTAGTCATACTTTCCGCTATCATCTCTTCCAACGTTTTTTCTTCAGGTGCAACCTCAACAGATTGCTCGCCTTGCAATGTGCTTTCTTGAACAACGCCCTCTTGAACCGCCCCCTCTTCTACAACACCTTCCTGAACCACGCCATCTTCAATCATTAATTCTTCGACAGGTGCGTTATCAGAATAAACACGTTCTACACGATAATCGTCTAGCTCAGTTTCATTTGCCGCTAGCACAATCATCTCATGAGGCGCTATGCTCACAAAACCAACGGCATAAGGCACGCTTATTGCTGACAGCTTTGCTGCTTTTTCTGNTKTAANTCKTTMTNWTKYTKSAAGWSYWRCAGCTGCCAGTATCCCTAACAACCCTATCAGTACAGGCACGATTAACAACATTAAATAAACCTTATAAAAGCTACCGACTGTTGCCTTCATGCCAAACTGGCTCAAGCCAAACTTGTGCTTACCCATTAAAAACTTATTTTTCTGGTGTGACGCATATGGAACCGCTAGCCATAGACTAAAAGCAGAAGCGATAGGCAATAGAATGAAGACGCGCACGGCTTCACCTACTTTACCAACAAAATCAAACCGCAAACCACGGTGACTAGTGTTACGYGCATTAAATAAAGAAGACCGCACTACCAACCATGGTAGTGCGAGGAAAAACAAGCCCACAAAAAATAATGATACAAACGGATGAATTTGCCCACCAAAGGCGTAACCGATAAAAAAAACAAATGCGATGATGCGGCCTTTTAAAATGTTGATTGGTTTTGCATGATAATCAAAACCTACATTATCGATTAACGTATTGTTGTAAAAATACTTCTTACGCCTAACCTTTGCCCAAGCAGAGTAAATACCGAAAGTAAGTATTGTAAGCAACAAGTTAACAATCCAAATACCGAAGTACTCCGTCGCTTTCCCCGTGAATTCTACTTGTGTCATTTTTTRGTCGCTCATATTCCCCCCATAGTTTTTTTATAGTTGCAGTCAGTTTAATTGATTCACATGCTTTTCAACACCACCAAAATAGTACTGTTAAAATGCATAACAATTTTTAGCTAATTCAGTCTCGACAACCTTTATGTCTCAACCACACACGGTGACAAACGAAGCACAATCTATACCAACAAACAAGTATGGCAGCCTTTGGATGCTAGTGGCTGCATTAGGTTTTGCTACCATGGGCGCACTTGTCAAAGCAGGTTCTACAAAATTCTCCAGTGCCGAGCTAGTATTTTATCGCTCATTATTTGGCTTTGTTGTCATCTATATTTCAATCAGATTTAAAAAGCTCCCGTTAAGAACACYTCACCTAAACAAACAGGTCTCCCGCGCACTATTAGGCTTTGTTTCTTTACTCATGTTTTTCTATGCAATCGCGCACCTACCCTTAGCCACAGCGATTACGCTTAACTATACCTCTCCACTTTTTTTAGCCATATTCATGCCATTTATGCTGCATGAAAAACCTAAAAAAACACTGTACTTAGCCATATTCATTAGCTTTATTGGCATCGTGCTATTGCTAAAACCTAGCTTTGCTAGAGAAGATTTATTCGCTGGTTTAATTGGTTTATGTTCCGGCTTTGGTGCGGGCTTGGCTTATTTACATGTCAAACAACTGGGAAATTTACATGAACCAGATTGGCGCACCGTCTTTTATTTCACGTTCATTTCCACCATTGGCGCTGGCATCTGGATGCTATTTGACAATATTTCACCTGTCGGGTGGCAAGATTTGTCAGTTCTGGTCGGTTTAGGTGTCTCAGCCACCATTGCGCAACTTGCCCTTACTCGCGCCTACCGCACAGGAAAAACACTCAGTGTCGCCAGCCTTAGCTAYRCMACCGTGGTGATTTCCAGCTTTTTTGGCGTGATGTTTTGGGGTGAACATTTATCAACACCTGAATGGTTGGCTATTGGGCTGATTATCACAAGTGGCGTTGTCAGTATTTACAGTACGCAAAAAAACTAAATAGTACTGTTACGGATCAATTAGCCCACTGCGCATTGCAATCAGCGCAATTTCTGCAGAGTTGTTGGCATTTAACTTCTGTTTAATATTATATAAATGCGTACCCACCGTACGTGGGCTTAAAAATAAAGTCTCTGCAATTTCATTGGTGGTTTTGCCTTTRGCTAAAGACATAAAYACTTCAAACTCTCGTTCACTCAAYACATCTACTGGGTTCTGCTCGCCAGATAGCTGCTGAATAGCCATTTGTTGCGCGACACTGGCTTCAATATACTTTTTACCGGCTGCCACAGAGCCAATGGCTTTAATCAGCTCATCTGCTGCGCTACGTTTAGTTAAGTAGCCCATTGCACCAATATTCAGCACCCGCTTGGGGTGCACAGAATCTTCATGTGCGGAAAGCACTAGCACTTTGGCCGCAGAGTCTTTGGCTAAAATGCGTTCTATCGCCTCCATCCCCCCCATGCCAGGCATGGTGATATCCATGACAATGACATCAGGCTTGTGTTCGACATAAGATTTAATGGCTTCTTCACCGTTTTCAGCTTCTGCAATCACTTTAATATTGCTTGTTGTTTCTAATAACATTTTAAAACCCATACGTACTACCGCATGGTCATCAACCAGCATTACATTTATTTGGCTCATGCCTCTATTCCTGTCTTAATCACTTGTGGGATATTTATATTAATAATTGTGCCACTACCTAACTCAGAATCAATGCCAAAACTACCGTGCAAGCCTTGCGCACGTTCTCGCATACCAAGCAAACCAAAATGGTTACTCTGGTCTACCGCTTCCAGATCCATACCAATTCCATTATCTTTTATCATCAATACCAATGCATTCGCATCCGTTACCTTTAAGTCAATCTCAAGCACACTCGCCTGTGCATGCTTAATGGCATTATTAATAGACTCTTGCACCATTCGATAGATATTGATGTTTAAAGTTTCACCGAGACCATCTAAATCACCAGCTAAGTTTAAACTTATTTTTAAATTCGGCTGATGTTCTTGCACATCAGTCACTAAATCTTTTAAAGTTTCTGGCAAGCCTAGGTTATCTAACGAGCCAGGTCTGAGCTGCTTAATAATATTATGCATCCCATCATAAATATGGTTCGCTGCTGCCACGATTGTTTGCGCGCTAGCTTCCACTTCTGGCGCTTTTTCTTTTGTTTTGTTAGCAATGGCAACTGCAAATGTTTTAATCGCCGTTACATACTGCCCTAGCTCATCGTGCAACTCTCTTGCCAAACTACGCCGCTCATCTTCAATGTGCTTCTGAATAAGATGTGTGACTTGCCGRTTTTCTTCTAGCTCACGTTCTACTGCCAACGCTTCACCCATGCGATTCAAGCTATGGCCTATCTTCTCAAATTCAGGCAAGGCAAACTCTGGCAAGCGCGCACCAAGGTCTCCTTGCTCCATTTGGTTAATCGTTTTAATAATCGGCTGCAATGGTCGCAACCAATGCCCTAACATCCAATAAACCACCACATTGAGTGCAATAAAAAAACCTAGCCCTATCCAAAATAATTTACGCATTTTAGACCAAGACTCGCGTATCGCACCGCCTGCGTCAGGCTTCACTTCTAACCGACCAAAGCGAATCAACCTCGACACAGGCTCCTCTTTGGGGTCCAACATCGTATAAAACCATTGGGGTGGGTTTTCTCCAGCACGGTAATCAGATAYAGGCGATTGATACATCAACTGACGGCGACTGTCGTACAACGAAATTTCGTTGCTCCGCACATGCCCTAACTGTTCTAAAAACCGTTTGAGCACATCATGCGTGTAGCCCCACTCTAAGTTCTGGTTAGAACTTAAAATAACGGTATCTAGCAACTGAGTCGTCACATGCGCTGCGGCTTCTACGCTTTCTTGAATAGATGACTWCGCACCTTTAATYAAAATGGTGCCCATTGCCAGCWTAAAAAGCAGCATCAGTAATGTAATGAGTAAATTTAAACGGAGACGTAAGCTCATAACTTCTTAACAATCGCCTTACCATCAAAGATGTTGAAATGACAAACTAACATGTGTAGAGTTTAGCAACCTTAATAAATTTGAAACATAGTGTTATTCATGAGTTTAGAAACTAACTTTATCTGTTCTACCGCTTCAGCTATCCACGCGGCCATTATTACACATAAGCCAGAAATTGAGCCTTTAGATCAGGCAATTGGCGACGGTGACCACTATATCAACATTCTCCGTGGTACTGAGGTCGCAGCTGGCATGACAGATGAACTCGCGTCCCTACCACCAGATGAAGCCTTGAATAAAATAGCCATGAGATTACTCAGCACTATTGGCGGTGCAGCGGGTCCTTTATTTGCTAGCTTTTTTATGGGCATGGCTAAAATTGTAAAACATAATGGCGCCAACACGACACTAGATATCGCCGCGGCTTTTGCGGGCGGTGTACAAGAGCTAATCAAACGCGGCAAAGGAAAAATCGGTGAAAAGACGATGTTGGATGTTTTAATTCCCGTTGCGCATACCTTTGTATTAAGCGCTATTGAGAATAAAAGCACAGAAAACATTTGCGCTGATATTAAAGCAGCGGCGGACAAAGGGCTCGCATCCACACGTGATTTAATCGCAACCAAAGGCAGAGCAGCAGGCCTAGGTGAACGCGCTATCGGTCATTTAGATGCTGGGGCAAAAAGCTGCCAAGTAATGATTAATGAAACATGTGATTTAATATTAAAATCAAGTAATTAAATTAATTTATTAAAGTAAAATATTGCTATGAAAAAATTTGTAAATAATGTAGATAACATGCTCACAGAGAGCTTGTCTGGTTTTGAAAAATCGCATCGTGATTTAGTAACACTTCATTTAGATCCAACTTACTTAACTCGCAAAAATAAAGCAGAAAATAAGGTTGCCGTCATTTCAGGCGGCGGCGCAGGTCACGAACCTTTGCACACAGGCTATATTGGCACAGGCATGTTAGATGCCGCATGCCCTGGACAAGTCTTTACCTCTCCTACCCCAGATCAAATGATTGCAGCTGCTGAGGCAACACACGCAGGCAAAGGCGTATTATTTATTGTTAAAAACTATGCTGGCGATGTGATGAACTTTGAAATGGCAACGGAGATGTTGTCATGTGAACATGCAACAGTGCTGACGAGTGATGATTGCGCCGTTATTAATAGCACTTACACAGAAGGCCGGCGTGGCGTTGCAGGCACTGTCATTGTAGAAAAGTGCGTCGGTAGCATCGCTGAAACAGGTGCTGACTTAGCAACATGCAAAGCCTTGGGCGACAAAATCAATACGCAAACGGCAAGTATAGGCGTCGCRTTCACTAGCTGCACYGTACCCGCCGCAGGTAAACCCACTTTCGAGATTAATGATACTGAAGTTGAAATGGGCGTAGGTATCCATGGTGAGCCTGGTCGCAAGCGCGAAACGATGCGTGAAGCAGATGCTATCGTCAATGACATGGTTGACGCCATCATTGCGGACTTGAAACCAGAAAAAGAGTCTGAAATCATGCTGCTGGTTAATGGTTTGGGTGCAACACCACTGATGGAGCTATACCTTATTTACAATGCTGCTGAAAAACTGCTGACTGAGCACGGACTTACAATTACTAGGTCATTAGTAGGCAATTACATTACCGCCATCGATATGGCAGGCGCATCCATTACTGTTTGCATATTAGACGATGAAATTAAACAGCATTGGGATAGCCCTGTGCATACCGCCGGCTTGCGATGGGGCATTTAGGTTTTTAAGCAAATACGTACTTCCACAGGCTGATTACCGCTTCAGCATGCGCGGCAACTTGTGTATGTTCCACTTTCGCACTCATATCACCTTGCAACCTAGCCGCATGCTGTAAACGGCGGCACTCTCGGTAAGCGTCTGCTACTTGCTGCGCTAGCGATGCATCAATCACTTCTAAACCACCAAGCAATTGCAGCAATGCAATATTCCCCAAGTTTTGGGTTAATTCGCTATGTTGCGCAGCATGTGCCAGCACTAAATACTGCACAATAAACTCAACGTCAATAATGCCACCAGCACTATGTTTTAAATCAAAAAGAGCGGCATTCAGGTGTTGTGATTCACGCATTTTTTGGCGCATTTCAATCACACTATCCCGCAGCTTGTTCACATCTCGCACTKGCTGGATAATCTCTTTACGAATGGCAGCGAAAGTCTCGCCTACCGCAGCATCTCCTGCTACAAACCGCGCTCTAGTTAATGCTTGATGCTCCCATGACCAAGCACGCTTCATTTGATATTCAAGAAAGGCATGGGTTGAGCTTACCAACAAACCACTATTTCCATCAGGTCTCAGTTGCAAATCAATTTCATATAGCAAACCAGCAGAAGTTAGGCTGTTAAACCAGCTACTAATACGTTGTGAAAATCGCGCGTAAATAGCCCTTGCATCCTCGACAGCATCATCAAATAGGAAAATAACATCTAAGTCGGAAGCGTAGCCCAATTCCCGACTCCCTAACTTGCCGTAACCAATCACTGCAAATTTAGGCTGCTTGATATGCTGGGGGCTAAGCGATTGCCATATTGCATTGAGAGAAACATCCAACACCAAATCGGCCAAGGTACTCAGATAATCTGATAACGTTTCTAGTGTGAGCTGCCCAGCAATATCTTGCGCCGCTAAGCGAAAAGCCGCGGCATGTTGAAAATGACGCATTGCATTCATTTGTTGTTCGATATCCCCGTGTAACGCTTCCATCGTTTTTGTCATTTCAACACGCATTGCATCAAAATCTGGCGCAGCATATAACGTAACTTCATCTAACAATTCATCTAATACAATGGGATGTCGGATTAGATATTGCGTACACCATGCACTAGCCCCACATAGCCGCACAATCAATCTCAAGGCATCTGGAAATTCAGCCAGCATGGCCAAATAGCTCGCCCGACGACATACCGCCTCAATAAGGTCCATGGTTCTCATTAATGCGATGTCTGCATTGGATACACGGCTAGATACTTCTATGAGCACTGGCAACAATTGATTAAAGCGTTGCCGACTCAATTCTGGTAATTGTTTATAACGGTAGCCTTGATGCAACTGCTGGATTTTTTTCAGGGTGTCACCCACCATACTGAAGCCTAGTTTTTCTAATATGACTAAACATTCAGCATCGGCTAATTCACCCTCCCAAATCGACTTAGCTGCGGCTAGCGCTTCATCTTGCGCATTAACGCCATCAGCCTCTCCATTGGTTTTAACGGCGCTAAAGGTTTGGTCAAAATGCATGCGGACTGCATCTCGGTGTTGATTAAGTGCAAACATAAAGTCAGCCCAGTTAGCAAAATGCATGGCCATTGCTATGCGGCTTTCCGCGTCTTCGTTTTTAGGCAAGTCTTGTGTTTGTGCATCCTCTAGATACATCAACCGATGTTCTACATTACGCAAGAACACATAAGCCTCGCATAAGGTATCAACCGTGTCCTCTGGTAGCAAATTCTTCGCTTTTAGCAATGCGAGTACTTTCAATGTTGGGCGAATTTGTAGGCTTGTATCTCGCCCACCACGTATTAATTGAAAGACTTGCGCGATAAACTCAATCTCGCGAATGCCGCCGCGGCCTAGCTTAATATTGTCTTGCCCACCAGTGCTTTTTGCGCTGCGCACATTTACTTCACGCTGTATCTGCACTTTCAAATCTCGCATGCTGGCAAAAGCACCATAATCTAAGTATTTACGATAAATAAACGGCTTAAGCAATACGGTCACAGCATCCCCACCGGTTATTGCCCGCCCTTTAATCCAAGCGTAGCGTTCCCACTCTCGTCCATTATTTTGATAATAGGCTTCCAATCCATCTAAGCYTGAGACCAACACGCCCTCGCTACCAAATGGTCTCAGCCGCATATCGACTCGAAACACAAACCCATCTTCAGTCACGTCATCAAGCGCAGCGATAAACTTCTTGCCCAGCTTCACAAAGAAATCTTGATTACTAATGCTGTTCTCACCGTCCGTATCCCCGGCTTGCTCATAAGCAAAAATCAAATCAATATCGGAAGATACATTGAGCTCTGCTCCGCCCAGCTTTCCCATCCCAATCACAATCAAGGATTGTTGTTTGCCCTGCGCATCTAACGGTTGACCATATTCCGCCACTTGCCATTGATGCAAGTATTCAACGGCAACCTTAATAGAAAAATCAGCCAAATCACTAATGGTCTGCACAACCTCATGAAAATCGGCCAAACCATTTAAATCACGCAAAATAATCCGTGCTAAAACTTGCTGGCGGAGCTTACGTAACACTTTTTTTAAACTTTCTTCAGAAAGAATTTCTTGCCGAGCCAGAAAATCTTCCATCGCTGCTAAACGATATGAAACATCAACATTTTGTAGCAAATCTTCCAGCAAAACCTTATCGCCTGATAAAAGTCGCGTTAAAAATGGACTACACTTTTCTATCCGCTCTAAATAAGCGGTTTGTAATGTGCTGATTTCTGTACTTTCGGGTAACGTTTGTACTATTGACATACTGTTTTTGCGGTAATATCTTAGATGGTATATAAAAGATATAAGATACAATAATTAAGTTAGTTAGGGGAGTTTAGTATGTCCATTGAGTCAGTCTTGCACGAAAATCGCATCTTTAAACCTACCACGGCATTTGTAGAAAATGCTGCTGTCTCCGGTATGGATGCCTACCATGCACTTTGTGCAGAAGCAGCAAAAGATTATGAAGGTTTTTGGGCAAAGCTCGCACGTGAATTGCTGATATGGGACAAGCCTTTCACCAAAACGCTTAATCAAAATAATGCCCCTTTCTACAAATGGTTTGAAGATGGCGAACTCAATGTTTCCGCTAATTGCTTAGATAAGCATTTAGATACCATTCCAAATAAAACAGCCATTATTTTCGAAGCTGATAATGGTGACGTAAAAACAGTTACTTATAAGCAGCTATACCATCAAGTCTGTCAATTTTCCAATGGCCTTAAGACACTAAATCTGAGTGTGGGTGATCGTGTCGTCATCTATTTACCAATGGGCATTGAAGCCGTTGTTGCCATGCAAGCGTGTGCACGTTTGGGACTTATTCATAGTGTTGTGTTTGGTGGGTTCTCAGCTAAAAGTTTAAATGAACGTATTATTGATGCTGGCGCAGCTGCTGTCATTACATCAGATGGCCAATACCGTGGCGGCAAAACACTCCCGCTTAAAAAATCGGTTGACGAAGGCATTGCCATGGGCGGCTGCCAAAGTATTAAAAATGTAGTTGTACTGAAAAAAACAGGGTTAGAAGTCACTTGGAATGCGAATGATATTTGGTGGGATGATTTAATCAACAATCAAGCGGACGAATGCCCACCTGTCATGGTGAATGCAGAACATCCCTTATTTGTTTTATACACATCAGGCTCAACAGGCACGCCTAAAGGCGTACAGCATAGTTCTGCAGGTTATTTACTCCATGCCATGAACACCATGCGCTGGAGYTTTGATATAAAAGACGATGATGTTTACTGGTGYACGGCAGATGTTGGTTGGATTACAGGCCACAGTTACGTGACCTATGGCCCGCTAGCCATTGGTGCGACACAAATTGTATTTGAAGGCGTCCCAACATTCCCGAATGCTGGCCGTTTTTGGCAAATGATAGAAAAACATAACGTATCTATTTTCTATACTGCGCCCACTGCCATTCGATCGCTAATTAAAGCCGGTGAAACAGACCCAAACACACACCCAAGCCAGTACGACTTATCTAGCTTGAGACTACTCGGCACAGTAGGCGAACCCATYAACCCTGAAGCWTGGRWGTGGTAYTACGAAAAAGTAGGTGGTGGAAAATGTCCAATTGTAGACACCTTCTGGCAAACGGAAACTGGCGGCCACGTCATTACACCATTGCCTGGCGCAACCGCACTTGTTCCTGGCTCATGCACATTACCCTTCCCCGGCATTGATATTGATGTGGTTGATGAAACAGGAAAAGACGTACCCTGGGGTGAAGGCGGTTTATTGGTCATTAAAAAGCCTTGGCCTTCTATGATACGTACTATTTACGGCGACCCTGAGCGATTTAAAAGCGCGTACTTCCCAGCAGAATTAGGCGGCAAGCTTTATTTGGCTGGCGATGGCGCCATCCGCGATAAAGAAACGGGCAACTTCACCATCATGGGACGTATTGATGATGTATTGAATGTCTCTGGTCACCGCTTAGGCACAATGGAAATTGAATCCGCGCTGGTTGCACATGAAAAAGTAGCTGAAGCGGCAATAGTAGGCGTACCCGATGACCTCACGGGTGAATCCATTTTCGCCTACGTCGTCTTAAAAGGAGACCGCCCTATAGACGGCATTGACGAAAACCTCACTACAGAGCTACGCCAATGGGTTGGCAAACAGATTGGCTCTATTGCCAAGCCCAAAGAAATTCGTTGCGCCGACAACCTGCCTAAAACACGCTCAGGAAAAATCATGCGGCGCCTACTACGCACTATCGCCAGCGGTGAAGCCATTACACAAGACACATCAACACTGGAAAACGAGGCCATTCTCGAACAGTTACAGGGTAAGCAATAGTTCAGCTTCGAGCGTATATCATTCCTGCTGGCCCAATACATTCAGTTACGTGTATAAAAACTCCGCATTTAAGGTACATTTAGTAACAGCCTTTATCAAAATTAAAAAATCATGGATTCATAATATGAAACTAAAAGCACCCATCAATT
>NVTX01000030.1 GCA_002401735.1 Methylophilaceae bacterium
ATAAGTAGAAAATAATAGGCTAGCATGGCTTCCTTACACTCCTCCTCTTCGGCAGCATCGATTAAACGGTGGAACACCCCCATGTTGTTATCTAAGTTTTTGAAGTAGAGATTGTCCGCTAGCGTTTTCATGAAGCGGATTTTTCGGTTCTTGAAATTACTGAATTGTTTCCATAAAAATGCACCCAATGTGCCGAAGCCGATTGCCAATACTAATAGATTCGCTTGGTTCAGTTCAACGGGTTCGGTTCGCATGCCTGACCAAAAGGCGATGAGCGCACCACAAAGTAGCAGTGTTGCGCCGAGCTTTGTTGCCAACATGATGGCACCACCAACAGCAGCGGGCACAGCAATAATGGCTTTATCAATCGGCTTCATGCGGACTTCTGTGTTGGGAAAAAGCATCTCTAAATCACAGCGGGGGATATTACGGAAATATTTAATAATGGTTGAGCCAGGTTTGAAATAGAGTTGTCCACGCTCTTTTGCATCGAAATACGATTGCGGCTTGAACTTAACAATCACCACAACGCGGTCGTAATTGATGAATTCGATTATTTTCTTACGTAAACCCAACATTGATACTAATGTTTCTCGTCGCTTGGACTCGCCACGTCTAAAAAAGAGCACTTGCTCAAAATCATCAAAATCGACATTTAACTTGATTTGAAATAAAGAGGATTCTTCCATGGAGAGCGCAAGGTCTTTATCTGTAATCTTTTCAAAGTTGGCTTTGTCTAACAAACCATTTAAGGCCTCAAATAAGCGCTTTTCCTTTTCCTTGAGTTCACTTTTATTTGCGGAGAAAACGGCCTTGGTATCCGCATCAGGATTCACAGGCGCATAGCACTCTTTTAGTGTTTCTAGTGACTGATGAAATTCAAAATGGTAAACATGCATCAGCAAGTCGCACACATCTTTTAATTTTTTACGGTCAGTTTTTTTAAGCTGTTGTTCATCCAGTAGTAAACGAACGATATCGTTACGGCTGAAAGGGATGAAGCGCGCTTTTTGTAAGGCCAAATTCATGTGCCTAATCCTAGAGTAAGCGTTGAAAAAAGTCTATCTAAAATCAATTGCACGACTATAACGCCCATTTAATTGAGGCTTGTCTGTGCAGGGTCTTAAGTCTAGTGACATAAGAGGCGTATTTGGTGGTTGTTAAGGGGACGTGTTGCAACCATATTTTACTGGGTTTATTGACATTTAGTTATTATCCTATATATAATTGTAACAATAATGAGAATGATTCGTATTAATATATAGGGAGTAGTAGAAGTGGAACAGAAAAAAATCGTAAAGTTAGTTGCAATAGCGCTGATGGCTTTTAATGCCTCTGTCGCATGGTCTGTGGAGGCCAACACAGCTGCTAATGAAGCACAGGAGTTAGAAACAGTTGAAGTAAAAGGCGCTTATGAAGAGACTTCAGAACAAACAAAATCCTATAAAGCTAAAAAAAGTCGTTCATCAACTAAGCTAGATTTGGATATTAAAGACACGCCGCAATCAATGAATGTCCTGACAAGAGAAACGTTAGATGACTTTAATCTGATTACGATTAATCAGGCGTTGGACTTGGTTCCATCAATTAATGTAGAGCGTGTAGAGACTGATAGAACATATTTTACAGCTCGCGGCTTCGATATTACTAATTTCCAGGTTGATTATCTGACAACAACAACCGGTGCAGTGTTTGGTAATGTTCAAGGGGACATTGATACAGTTATTTATGACCGTGTTGAAGTGCTAAGAGGTGCAAATGGAATGCTGACGGGTACTGGCAACCCATCTGCAACAATTAACTTTGTTAGAAAACGTCCTACAACCGAGTTTCAGGCATCTGTTACTGGTTTAGTTGGTTCATGGGATCAGAAGCGAGCTGTTGGTGATGTTTCGGGCAGCTTGAATGAGTCTGGCACGGTGCGTGGAAGGTTCGTTGCATCAGTTGAGGATAAAGACTCTTATCTAGATCGATATGGTAAGAAAAGGCAAGTTGTCTATGGCGTGCTAGATTTTCAATTGTCTGAAACAACAGCATTAACGGTTGGACACAGCTACCAAAATGATGAAGCAGATAGTCCTATGTGGGGTGCATTAGAGGTTGCCTACTCTGATGGTACGCCGACTGACTTTAAACGCAGTGCTAGTAATGCGGCAGATTGGGCATATTGGGACAATAAAATTGAGAATACATTTGTTGAGCTGAAGTCGGAGTTCGAGGGTGGATGGCAAATAACCTCACAGTTATCGCGCATGAAACATGAGTCTGAGAGTGAATTGTTTTATACCTTTTCTTTTGGTACAGGGCTTGATAGATTAACTGGGTTGGGCTTGGTTTCAAACCCAAGTAAATATAAAGCGGATATTGAAAACTATACTTTTGATAGTTATGCATCAGGGCCAATTACTGTGTTTGGCAGAGAGCATGAGCTTGTAGTTGGCTCGCAATTCTCTGATAGTACAATTGAGCAAAGCTCTAGACTTGGAAGTAATGCCTATCAGTCCGTTACATTGGATCAATATCTTAATGGCACTTTCCCAGAGCCGCCTAGCTATGGCCCAGCAGGTACCAATACTGGCGAATGGGATGAGGAGGTCATTAGCTTATACACTTCAGCAAAACTCAACCTTCATGATAATGTCAATGTGATTGTTGGTGCTCGCTACACAGATTATGAAATGCAGGGGCTTAGTTATGGTACATATACCGATATATCAAAAAAAGAAGTGATTCCTTATGTCGGTGCCATTTTCTCAGTGCATGATCAGGTCAATATTTATGCGAGCTATACCGAAATTTTCAGCCCGCAAAATGAAACAGGGATTGACTACAAGACGCTTGATCCGATTGAAGGCGAAACTTATGAAGTGGGCGTGAAGGTAGGTTTCAATCAAGATAAGGCGCTAGCATCCGTGAGTGTCTTTAAAACAGAGCAAAATAATCTTGCGGTAGGGGCTGGCACAATCCCAGGTACTKCAGATGCTTACTTTACCGGAGAGGATGGTGTTAATAGTAAAGGGATTGAGCTGGATGTGCAGGGTGAGTTGATGCCAGGCTGGAATGCCATTGCAGGTTATACCTATGTGGATATTGAAGATGCTGATGGAGAACGCACCAATACACATACGCCTAAGCAAACCGTAAAACTAGCATCTACTTATGCGCTAACGCAAAAGTGGAAAGTTGGGGGTACCGTAAAGTGGCGTGATGAAACTTATGGCCCGCGGGTTGAACAAGGCGCTTATGCAATAGTGGATGCGATGGTCAGCTATCAAGCCACACCAAAACTAAAAGCGACATTGAATGTGTATAACGTATTTGATAAGGAATACATTAGCAGTGTGTATTGGGCTGGTTTATTTGGTCAAGCTTTTAAAGGGGCACCTACCAGCGCTGCATTATCCGTTAAGTACGATTTCTAGTCGTTAAGTGTAAATGCTGGAATGTTATGCAAGAAAGAGGCAGACCTTTTAGGTCTGCTTCTTTTTGTTTGGCATTACCATGGCAAATAATAATGGGGCTTTATAGAGGCTTAGACTGCGTTTGCGCTATTAATTAAGTATGCAGAAAAGCACTCACAGTGGCAGTAAATAGTAATGCTTATCATTGCTATTTACTGATATAATTCGGTTTTTAAACTGCAGATTGTTCTCGTGTTGCTCCATAGACTTCCAGCAAAATCTTTTCGTTATCTTTGGTCGGGCCGTTTTTGGCTGGCAGGCTTAGCAACGCTTGTCGTTTCCATATTAATAATGGCAGCGATGTCACTGTGGCTGCCTGAGGGCGATGCCAAGATAAATAACTTAATTGTGCCTTTGGTTTTATTTCCACTTATCTGGGCCTGTGTATTTTTCTATGTGCTATTAGAGCGTAAACCTAAACGTCTGTATTTGACGATGTTGCTGTTATTTTTAGTGAATGGAGGGCTAGTAGGCGCATCAATTATGGGCTGGTTATCATGATTAAATTATCTAAAGACACAACGAAAAGGCTAGTGGATGTACATGGCTGGTCAGCCGTTGTTTTAGGCCTTGCGCTCTACGTTGTGGTGTTGACCGGATCTATTGTTGTTTTTGCGCATGAAATTGGCAATTGGTCTGTGAGCGGTCACCAACTAGACCATGTTTTGGCAGGAAAGGTAGATACTAAGCTGGAAAGCTTGTCCCAATCAGTTAAGACTGAGTATCATGAAGAAGTGGGAATCTGGCAAAATTCTGCCGGCTATCTTATTGCCTTTTTTCACACGCATGTGAAAAATGATCAAGGTCTGATGACTGAAAAGGGTACACGATTCGTGCTTGACCCGGAGGATTTGTCAGTGATCAGCCGCGAGGATGGGATGCGGGATGATTTACCAGTAGTGCGCAGCGGCTACCTCGAACAATTTCTTGCTGACCTACATATTCGCCTTCATGCACCAGATCCCATTGGTTTATATTTAACAGGTATTTTGGGCTTGGTATTATTGGTCCTAGCTGTTTCTGGGTTTATTCTGCATCGCCATTTAATCTTAGATATTTTTCTTTCGCCTAGGCTCTCAACAAGACTACTCAATACTCGAGATAGACATAATCTGGCAGGAACATGGGGCATTATGTTCTCAATTATTTTGGCATTCACTGGTGCATTCTTTAGCTTTGCGACTTCACTTGGCTTGCCTGTGATTGCCATCACAGCATTTGAAGGCGATCAAGAAAAAGCAATCAGAATCATCGTCGGCGCTCCTGATAAAGAGGACGCCACACCAAAACCATTTATAGGACTCGAGTCAATAATTGAGCGGGTTAAGCAAGCAGATGTGGCGGGTAGCGTACCTGTATATATCAGCATTCAGCACATGGGGCGTGCAGATGCAAAAGTAACCACGACGCATGAACCTAATGACAACACAATTTTTTATAAAAACTATGCGTTTAGTGGGGTAACAGGGAAGTATCTAGGCGAGAAACCTAGAATGGGCACGAAGCCTTCAATAGGTAGCGACTTAGTAGGGCTGATGGGGGTGTTACATTACGGCTGGTTTGCCGGGATATTATCTAAAATTATCTGGCTATCTTTAGGACTAGCAACCTGTTATGTCACGCTAACAGGCTTGCAATTATGGACACAAAGGAGGGCGGATCAGGTGATTTGGCAGCGCCTAAGCCGCCTGACTGCCATCATTGGTTATGGGACTGCTATTGCCATGAATACATCAGCTATTGGGTTCTTAATGTCTTATGCACGTTACCCCGTTTCAGTTGAAAGTTGGACAATTAATGGCTTCTTTGTTGGCACTGGTTTAAGCTTTGCGATTGGTTTATTGATACAAAATCAAGTGAAGCGTAATCATGCTTTTCAACAGTTGCTAGGGCTTAGTCTGCTTGGTATGCCTTTGCTACGATATTTGACTAGCGAACAAGGGTGGCTGACGCTTATATCAAATGACAATGCCGTAGTGGTGTCATTAGATATCAGCTTCTTGATAGCAGGTGGCATTTGTTTGTTATTGAGTACCGGTTTTTTGGTTAAAAAGAAAACCTTTGCAAAAGAAAAAAATATAGAAGAAACGCAGGTGGTATCAACATGACGGTAGYGATGTCGACATTACTAGCATTAGTAACCAGCTTACTCTTGCTACTATATCTTAGAAATACAGACCCCAAGCGGCGTAGAGTACATCATCAACCCGCATGGCATAAAGAACGGTATCAAAAAATCACTTGGATAATGAGTATGTTACCTGGAGCTGTTTTGCTATTCCTGGAAATATACGCTGCATTTATCATGTGGTTTGCTGCATTTTCTTTAATTGGTTGGTTGGTCGCAGTACCTAAACCAAAGAAAAATTAACCGAATCTGACGTTATTGGTTTTCGATTGCACGGGCACAAGTGCTTGCTTCCGTTTTGAGGGGGAGGCAATTAGGCAGGCAAGGTTTTAAGCGTTGTTTTAACAATAGACTGCAATGCTTCGGCAGATTTTCCACGTCTCGCCATCACGGATAGTCCGTATAACAAAGACAACAAATACGCCGCGATATCTTTTGCCTCATGTGCTTTTGAAAGCTGCCCTTTGAGTTGTTCGTTTAAAAGAAACTCTTCCAATATTTGTTCCATATCTTCGCTGATAGCCACTAAGGAGGCAGTCGTATCTTCAGGRAGGCTAAGGCCGCCAGATTCACAGCAGCTTTTGACAACAAAACAACCTTTTGGTGATGCCTCGGCTGTAATGGTAGCAACGATTGCAAACATATAGTTTTCTAACCGTTTTAATAAAGGGAGGTCGGCTGGTTCTGTCAGGTGCTTCATGCTGGGAGCGCCATAAATGTTAATGTAGTGCGCCATCRCTGCATTAAACAACTGCTCTTTATTACCGAACGTTGCATATAAGCTGGGTTTGTTAATACCTATCGCTTCTGTTAGGTCAGACATTGAGGTGCCCGCAAAACCATTATCCCAAAAGACACGCATGGCTTTATCTAGCACTTCTTCTTTATCAAAACTTCGTTTTCTGCCAACAGTTGTCATAAAAACTTCCTTAACTAATGCTTGACATTATRWAMMGRAMKKKAAASAATNGTYMATWMTKWAMTKWGTSRYWSAAAATTNRMTTRAWGGAGATAACTAAAATGAAATCAGTAAAAGATCGTGTTGTATTAGTAACAGGCGCTAATCGAGGCATCGGTAAAAGTATTGTTGAAACATTTTTAAACGCAGGGGCAAAAAAGGTATATGCCGCAGTACGAAGCCTTGGCACTTTAGATGGTTTAGTCTCTCAATATGGGAATCGTGTTGTGCCGATAGCGCTAGATTTAAATGACCCCAATTCAATTATACGTGCAGCACAAACCGCAACAGATGTAGAGATTGTGATTAACAACGCAGGCATGTTGAGAATTGCAGATCCATTGGCCGATGATGCCATTGCCGCCCTACATGCCGAAATGGAAGTGAATGTGTATGGCCTCATGCGTGTTGCGCAAGCGTTTGCTCCYGTYTTAAAACAAAATGGTGGTGGTGTGCTGGTGCAGATGAATTCAGTTGCCTCAATTAAAAACTTCGCCGCTTTTGCTACCTACTCAGCCTCTAAAGCGGCGTCATATTCTATTACGCAAGGCTTACGCGATGTATTGCAAGACCAAGGGACACAAGTCATTAGTGTGCACCCAGGGCCAATCGCCACGGACATGGCTAATGCGGCAGGCATGGGCGAGATGGCAGAACCCGCTGAATTAGTACCGCARGCCATCATCGCGGCACTGGAGAGTGGTGCATTCCACGCCTACCCAGATACGATGGCAAAACAGATTGGTGAAGCGTATCAAGGCTTTGCTACTGATGTGGTTGAAGCCAATTTAATGGAAGCGTAAGAAACTGTCAGTACAAATCCAGTAAACAATATAATTAAGGAGCAAAAAATGGCAGAAGTAGTGCTTAAAAGAATCGTGAATGTATCAATTGAAACTGCGTGGGATATTTGGGATGATTATGGCAACATCGCTAACTTTCACCCTTTACTAAGTGGTTCACACGTACTAGAAGAAAGTGGAGGTGAGAGTACAGGTTTAGGTTGTAAAAGAGTGTGCGAATTTAAAGATGGTAAAAACTACCTTAAAGAAGAAATTATAGCGTATGAACCGTATCAAAAAATAGTGATTAATGTTTACGAAAGCACCATGCCATTAAAAGAAGCTAAAGCCATTATCACGTTTAATGCATTACATCCGTATAGCACAGAAGTCACATTTACGATGCAATTCATCCCTAAAATGGGCCTGTTAGGTAAGATGATAACCCCCTTAATGAAAATGCAATTTTCAAAAATGTTAGGCCAAATGATGGACGCCTTTGCAGACTATGCTCATGGCGTTGATAAGAAGGCGGCATAATGAAAACAGAAGGCTAGGATGGGGGTAATTAGCCCCGCTGTTTAGCTAGTGAGAAATTGCGCTACCACCTCAATAAACGCTTGCGGTTGTTCAGCATGTACCCAGTGACCTGTCGGTAAGCTTGTAAACTGCGCTTTCGTGAAGTGGTTTTTAATCTCCTCAACATCTTCATCCCGTACATAATCACTATGCTCTCCGCGGATAAATAAGCATGGTTTGTCATATTGTGCAGATGCACACACCGATTGTCGTATAGCAGAGTAGTTGGCTTTTAACGCAGTTAAGTTAATGCGCCATTGCAAGCCATCATCCACTTTTACCAAATTCATTAATAAGAATTGACGCACCATTGCGTTAGGGATGGGATCGCTCAATACGCGGCTAACCTCACTGCGAGATTGCATGGATGAAAGGTCTACTGTCATCATCGCTTCCATCAGATGCGTTTGCTTATCAGGGTAAGTGCGAATAGCCATGTCGACAACAATTAGCTTGTCTACTCGCTCAGGGTATTGCGTAGCAAACTGCATGGCTGTTTTTCCACCAAGTGAATGGCCGAGTAGATGGATGGTGTCTAACTTCAGCGCATCACATAGCTCAATAATATCCTCCGCCATATCAGGGTAGCTTTGTGAATCATGGTGTGGCGACCTACCATGATTTCGCAAATCAACGCTAATAGTTTGGTAGTGTTGTGAAAAGTGCTTAGCAACAGCACCCCAGTTATCRGCAGAACCAAATAAACCRTGAAGCAGAATGAGGGGTTGGCCTTGGCCAAGGATTTTGTAATGTAATTGCATATGCCGTCAATTTTACAGTGTGCTAGCCCAATGGTGCATATTGGGTTGTCGGTACTAGAAAGAGGTTTGTTTTGCTATATTTATTTTTTCAGATCAATAGGCTGTAAATCTATAAAGTCTAGCTCACCAGCTTTCATATCAGGCACCATTAAGTAACGCTCATCTTTGGTGATCGCGATATCCGCTGCTGCTTGGTAYTGTGSGCCTATYGTTGCARTATCGCCTTGTACGTTGATAGAAAATACTTTGCCATTTTTCCAATCACTGACATACAGCGTACCGTTTGAGTGATGCACAATGCCATCACCGCCACCAAAGCCTTCTTCAATATCGGACACTTCGCCAGTTTCCGTATTTAAGTTATATAAAATGCCTGAAGTAAAATCAACAAATGTTAAAAACGTACCGGTATCATCAGCCAGCAAGCCGTTAGGTGCCATTACCACTGGGTTATCAGTACCATCTATTAACTTAGTCACCTCACCGCTAGCGTTGATTTTATAAATCGCGCCGCCTTTGCCTGTGCCTTGAATATCACCACTGTCAGACACATATAAATTACCTTGTGGATCAGCCTCTATATCATTTAAAAATTGCGGTGTTTTAGGAAAAGCACTCGCCGGTACGAACACTTCTTTTTGTGAAGCATCTGTTAGGTTGATTTTATGAATTTTGATTTTATCGGCCACATACAGATAGTCACCAATAATAATTAAACCTTTAGGATCATCCAAGCCATCAGCAAACAAGCTGACTTGTCCATTTTCAATCACGCTAATTTGGCCATCACCATCTTTGCCAAATTCATTAATTTCAGAGACATAAATCTTGCCGTCTTTGGCTTGCACAACAGATTCAGGTGTTTTTAATCCCGTTATTTTTGTTAACGCAACAACGGCTGGAACTGCAGCATCTTTTTCTGCTGGCGCTTTCTCAGCACAGCCAATCAGAAAGGCCGAAGCAACGGCACTGAGTAAGATAGTGTTAAATGATCGGGCTAAAAATGAACGAGCAATCGACTGATGAAATAACATAGTGTCTCCGTGGTTTTGAAATGACTAATGTTGGGTTGATATTGCACACCCAACATTACGTAGTTATTTTACCTTACTCAATACCTAGTAACTCAACTTCAAATACCAAAGTAGCRTCTGGCCCAATAGATGCGCCACTACCGTTAGCGCCATAAGCTAAGTCAGAAGGAATCGTTAGCTCAAATTTATCACCAACGTTCATTAATTGCAGAGCTTCAACCCAACCAGCAATTACACCAGTCACAGGGAAGGTAGCTGGTTCGCCGCGGTCATAAGAGCTATCAAATACTGTTCCATCAATTAGCGTGCCTTTGTAATGTACCTTTACTTTATCCGTTGATTTTGGTTTTTCACCACTACCAGCAACCAGTGATTTATATTGCAAGCCACTATCGGTCGTTGTTACGCCTTCTTTTTCACTGTTTTYTGCTAGGTAAGCGGCACCCTCAGCAATAYTTTTTTCTGATTTTTCAGCGTTAGCAGTCTGTTGTTTCTCTTGGCTTACTTTTTGCATTTCCTCAATCGTGTTTTTTTTGTCTTCTTCAGATAAGCGTGATGCATTGCCAGCAGCCACATCGGTAATTGCCAACACCAATGCATCCGCATCTAAATCAATGCCATCGGTTTTGAGTTGGTTAGCCATGTTTTCGCCAACAATATAGCTTAAGCGTTGGTTCAGGGTGTCTAATGACGATGTGTCGTTTTTCATTGTCTGTATTCTCTCAGTGTTAAAGGTTTGTCATGCGTTTATTTGATTTGGGATTTTACCTTAGTGAAGCCAACGATGCATCATCGAAATGTGCGGTTTGATTTTACTTTGCACGCTATTATTTGTATTGTTCACTATTTTTTGTGTTTGTGACGATCAACAAACGCAGAAAACCCCTAATTGATTAGCTGGACCTAATAACATACACCATATGTCATATACCTTATTGCCCCAGTGGCCAAAAACCTACCCTGAGACGCAAGCACGCGGATCACTAAAATTAAATAACGCAGATTTCCTTGTCACAGAGCTACCCTTGGCTTCGCCGTCAGGGGAAGGCGAGCATATTTGGTTACATGTTAAAAAAGATGGCGCAAATACCGCCTATGTTGCGCAACGCCTTGCTGATTATGCAGGGGTGAAAGAAATGAACGTTGGTTACGCTGGCTTAAAAGATCGATATGCCATCACTGAGCAGTGGTTTAGTATTTATTTTCCCAAAGGCGAAACGCCTGACTTTTTAAAACTAAAGCATGATGAATTCACCGTGTTGCAACAAAGYCGTCACGTGAAAAAAYTGCGYCGTGGTGATTTGCTRGGYAATGCSTTTGATATYMYRTTGCGRGATGTRGARGGCGAACAAGCCRGCATTGAATCAAACTTAAAACTGATTCARCAGCATGGCGTCCCTAACTATTTTGGTCCWCARCGMTTTGGTCATGATGGCGGSAATGTKGAACAAGGGCGAATGATGTTGGCGMGMGAGATTCGTGTCAGCAACCAGAAAAGGAAAGGCATTTATTTGTCAGCAGTACGTTCTTTTGTCTTTAATGAAATACTGGCAGAGCGAATTAATAACGGGCTATGGGGCAAGACCCTCGAAGGAGATGTTTTAGATACTCAAGACATGCCTACAGCTGCGCTATGGGGGCGTGGACGTGTCACGACAACCGCCGAAGCGGCTGACTTAGAAAATGCCATAGCCAAACGATATGCTGATTTATGTGAAGGCATGGAGCATGCGGGCCTAACGCAAGACCGCCGCGCGTTAGCAGCCATCCCAAAAGACATGATATGGCAATGGCTAGATACTGAAAATAGTAAGCAACTGCACCTTACATTTTCATTATCAGCGGGTTATTACGCTACCTCAGTCTTGCGCGAAATATTAGATGCGCAAGAGCCAGAAAGGTTTAAGCCGACGTAATGATAGACGGTAATAAAAAAAGCTGGTCTGCTTTGATGACATCCTTTAAAGTGGCTCTTGCATAGAGACCCTAGCATGTTACTAGATGCTTTATTTTGTAGCGGATTGTTTACAAGTATCTATACAACCAGTAGGTTTAAAGGCAAGTTTGATCAATCACTCAATAATAAAGAAAGATAATAATGAAAAAAATCATTGCAATATTACTTATTACGGCCAGTGCATTAATGACAGGCTGCGCAACTTCATCGACGATAAAAAAGGCATATAGCCTTCCTCAGGGCGAAAAACTAAAGTTAGACATCAGTACGACAGGTGATGCGACCAAAGACGTTAGTGATCAAGGTATGTCTATTCTTAAAGATCGATTGATTGAGCAGCTAACCGCTAGCAACCTATTGGCTGGCGATGCAGATGCCTCAAACAAAACCATTGAGGTCGTTGTGACTAATTACTATATGCGCCATGGCGCAACGCGTGCCACAGTTGGTATTTTCGCTGGTGCAGATAACGTACAAAGCACGGTGAAGGTAAAAAACACAAAGACTGGTGAGTATCTATCAGAGTTTACTGTGGAATCGAAAAATTCAACCGCTTGGGGAACATCTAAAGGCATGATTCAAGATCACGCCGATGAGATTGTCGCTACGTTAAAGAAATCTAAGTAGTTAGATGGGTAGGAGGTGGCTTGCAGCTGCCTTCTAGGAAAAATGGGGTCAGTCTGACCCCTTTTTTATTGTTTCAACAACTTAGCATTACAGGCTATTTAAAAATTGATTTAATGCGGCTATTCATGATTTTTAAATTACAGAAGAAGCATTTAACAAAGTTACCATCGGTGTGTTTGAAACGTTTTTTTAATGCTTTTTTAACTTCCCAAGTACCTTTGTAGCCATTAGGAAACACCACTAAATCACCAGCTTTAAACGTCGTTGCAGGGCTGCCATCTTCAGGTGTGATGACACATTCACCCTCTAAAATCAGTGCGTTCTCAGTGGTCACAAATGCCCAAGGAAAAGTAGATACTTCTTTTTCCCATGTTGGCCAGTGTTCCGTACCCATTGCTTTTAACTCAGCCTCATTCGGCTGAGTAACGGTAATTGCTTTCATGTTAATCCCTAATTGTTTGTGTTTTGAATTTTAGGGGAGATTATACCTAATATTTCTTAGCTTAAGCGCCTACAAAAGCTAAAAGTAATGCAAAATCATGTGCGTCTGCGCTTCTTAGCGCAGTAATATATTGACGACGACGTGCATTCATTGTTTCAAGCGAATGACCGCCGCTCCAGTCAATCGGGGCATGGCCCATTAGTTTAGTTAAGATAGCATCCGCCATGATGCGTGCATGTCTACCATTGCCATTTGGAAAAAGGTGAATATAAACCAACCGATGATGAAATCTTGCACCGATTTCTTTTGGTGAGTAGGTTTCGTTTTGGACCCAATACTGCGTATCATCAAGCAATTGACGCAACTGAATGGCAATTTGGATCGGGTCTACACCAATATTTTTTTCTGTTTGTCGAAACGAACCAGCCCATTGCCAAACCTTGCTAAATAAGCGTTTGTGTAACGCACAGACAAACCCCTCTGTTAAAACAGTAGGGGCCTTCTGCTTATTGAGCCATTGCAACCCTTCGGTAATGTTGGCCTGTTCTAATTGATCAAGTTCGCCTCTGGTTGAAACATGTTTATGCAGCAAGCCTAACATTTCATCAGCATCAAGTGGCGTTGCGCCCTCTGGGTTATCCATTAACCCTGTCATTGATCATTCCATAAATCCGAAGGCATTTTTTCTATGAGCTCCTTGGCAATACGGTCAACCTCAAATGCCAGCTGGTCTTTATTTAAAGATTGCGCTTCTAATGCCATATGGGTAGAAGCCGATTGAACCAACTCACGCGCTTTAGCCGTCGCTTGTGCGCTAATAAGCACTTCGACTTTACTTTGCGGGATAATGGCATAAACAAACTTACAATCCATTGCCTCAGCCATCGATTGCATTGTTTTTAAACTAACGCCACCCAGTAACTCATCGCGCTCAGCTTGAGAAACACGCATCTTTGACAAATTCAGTTTCTTAGCTAACTGCACACCAGACATCCCCAGTGCTTTTCTTACAGTTCTAATCCAGCCTTCTTTTGGCATAGCGTCCAAGGGCATAAGTTGCTCGAAAGCGCGATTTACCTTATCTCTATATKGTTTTGCAATAATATTTTTCATCATAGTAAACCTATATATTTACAGTAAAAAAGAATCGTAATTATATTTATATACTAAATATAAGAATAAGTAAATATATTTATTTACTATTAAGGTGGTGAGCGGCAGGAGTGAGTTTCAATAATTCTGGGGATTTAATTGTGTTACGTCCCCTATTGTTCCCATTGTTCCCTTAAATAGTTCATGCACTCGCCAACGACTGCGACAATCGCTACAATCAACCTATATAAAATGATAAGGAGATAAGGCATGGCAAAAACAGCATTAGTAACAGGCAGTAGCCGTGGTATAGGGCTGGAATTTTGTACGCAACTGCAACAGCGTGGCTTTGATGTGATTGCCACCTGTCGTACAGCAACGTCAGCATTACAAGCGCTAGGTGTTGAAGTGATTGAAAATGTAGAAGTGARTGACCCTGATAGTTTGCAACAATTAGTCGCAAAACTGGATGGCCGCAAGATTGACTGGCTGATTAATAATGCTGGGATTGCTGGCGGCCTTGGTTTAAATGACATTAGCACGGATGCAATTGAGCGTTTTAAACGCATGTTTGAGGTCAATAGCTTAGGCCCATTATTAGTCACTAACGCGTTAATGAATAATTTAAGCAAGGGTTCCAAAGTCGGCCTAGTCACCAGCCGAATGGGCTCGATTGCCGACAATGATTCTGGTGGCAGCTATGCCTACCGCATGTCAAARGCCGCGTTAAATGCAGCGGGTAAATCCTTATCAATCGACTTGAAACCACAAGGCATTGCAGTCGCTATTTTACACCCTGGTTGGGTACGTACCGATATGACTAGCCATGGTGGCTTAATCAACACTGACGAGTCAGTTGATGGTTTACTCAAACGGATGGACGCGCTTGAACTATCAAATTCAGGCACTTTTTGGCATACCAATGGCGAAGAGTTGCCTTGGTAATCCATTCAGCTAGCGGACGGCAAGCGCGTCCGCTTTGTGCTAGCTAGACTACCTCGTTATGGAAGCCGCGAGAGGCGGCTTCAACTAAATCAAACACATGCTCAAAGCCGCCCGGACCACCATAATAAGGATCAGGTACATCACTTTCAGGATGCTCTGGCGCAAACGCTAAAAACAGTTTTACCTTATGCTGATAATCGCTTGGGCATGCCTGCATCAAAATATCGTAATTATCTGTATCCATGGCCAAGATATAGTCAAACGTTTCAAAGTCGCCAGCCGTGAATTTACGTGCACGAATGTAGGACAGATCAACACCGCGGCTTTCCGCTGTCTGTTGTGCACGAGCATCAGGGCTTTCACCGACATGGTAGGCATGCGTGCCTGCTGAATCCAGATGGAAACGATCTTCTGTGCCTAGTTCTTGGATAATGTGGTTAAAAACACCTTCAGCAGTGGGTGAACGGCAGATATTGCCCATGCACACAAATAACACTTTGATTTGACTCATGTTAACTTTCTTTAAACCTCTGATAATAGTTGCTCAATCATTGATTCAGCTTGGCCTAAATAGCTATCGCCGAATAAATTCACATGATTAAGAATATGATACAACTTATAAAGTGTTTTGCGCACAGCGTAACCCGCTTCTAGCGGATATTCAGCATTGTAGGCACTGGCGAAATCATGGCCAAAACCACCAAATAACTCAGTCATGGCGATGTCGGTTTCTCGGTCACCATAATAGCTTGCTGGGTCGAAAATCACAGGATTGCCTTGCTCATCGCTGGCGGCATTACCACCCCATAAATCACCATGCAGCATCGAAGGCTTCGGAGTGTAATTATCAAAAAACACATGCAGATTTTCGCTTAACAGCATGCCTCTATCTTGCACGCTACCCGTATAGCCATTTTGCGCAGCAAAGTGTAATTGCTGCTCAAGCCGATGTTGTTGCCAGAACGTGTGCCAATCATTTTCGCGATCGTTAATTTGTGGCGTGCTGCCAATGGTATTGTCGATATGCCAGCCGAAGTAGGGCATTTCCTGTTGATGTAATTGCGCTAATTGCTGCCCGAGCAACTTTGCAGTACCTCCGCGCATACTGCTCAACGCAATATATTCCAAGGCTAAGTAGCTATGGTTATCTGCAGTGCCAAACGTGATGACTTTAGGTACTCGCACACAATTAAGCTTAGCCATTTTAATTTTGGCTTTGTCCA
>NVTX01000031.1 GCA_002401735.1 Methylophilaceae bacterium
CTGAGGTTGCTTATAAACCACGCAAAGCGCTCATTGCGCGTTTAGAAGATGCGAGCGGGCAGATTACACTGCGCTTTCTMCATTTTTACCCTAGTCAAATTAACGCGTTAAAAGTCGGTAATCAATTACGTGTTTATGGTGAAGTGCGTCATGGTTTTTTTGGTTATGAAATGGTACATCCACAATGTAAAGTTGCACGGGATGTCACTGAAGTGAATGCGCAGCTAACCCCCATTTATCCAACCACCTCAGGGCTAACTCAGCCGTCAATACGTAAGGCAATTAAGTCTGTGATAGATGAGCGGCTGCTAGTTGAAACACTGCCACCATCTGTTTATGAGCCACTTAATTTACCAAGTTTTTCTAAAAGCGTTCAAGCATTACACTACCCAGAACCTGATGCTGACTTAACGGCGCTAGAGAACCGTACGACACCTGAATGGCGCAGATTATCTTATGATGAATTGCTTGCTCAGCAGCTTTCTATGCGCAAACATTATGCGAAGAGACGTAGTGTTAATGCACCTAAAATTGCATTGTCAGAAACCTTGGTTAAACAACTTTTGCAGGCGTTGCCATTTGGTTTAACGCAATCTCAGCAAAAAGTGATCAAAGAAATTAGCCATGATTTAACACAGCCGCACCCGATGCAGCGCTTATTGCARGGGGATGTGGGRAGTGGRAAAACAATTGTYGCGTGTATGGCCGCATTGCAAGCAATTGAGCAAGGCTGGCAAGTCGCATTGATGGCACCCACTGAGATTTTGGCAGAGCAACACTATAAAAAATTTATGACATGGCTGGCACCATTGAATATACAAATTGCTTGGCTAACAGGCAGTCAAAATAAAAAAACAAGAGAAGCCGCACAAGCTGATATTGCCAGTGGCAAGGCGCAACTCGCTATTGGTACGCATGCTTTATTTCAAGATGCGGTGCAGTTTGAGAAACTAGGCTTCGCTATTATTGATGAGCAGCATCGCTTTGGCGTACAACAACGCTTAGCATTGCGCAAAAAAGGACAACCAGAACCACATCAGCTGATGATGTCCGCTACACCTATTCCGCGGACGCTTTCGATGAGCTATTTTGCAGATTTAGATGTTTCAGTGATTGATGAGTTGCCACCCGGCAGAACCCCAGTGGTCACAAAATTAGTTTCTGATCAGCGTCGAGACGAAATTCTGCAACGGGTGCGAGAAGCATGCCTGACAGGGAGTCAGGCTTACTGGGTATGTCCGTTGATAGAGGAATCAGAAGCATTGCAACTACAGACGGCGACTGAAACGTTTGAAAATTTAAAAGAGAATTTTGCAGATTTGCGGGTAGGCTTAGTACATGGTCGAATGAAGTCTGCAGAAAAACAAGCAGTGATGGAGGCTTTTGTCTCAGGGGAGACGCAGTTATTAGTCGCGACAACTGTTATTGAGGTCGGCGTCGATGTTCCGAATGCTAGTTTAATGGTGATTGAACATGCAGAGCGCATGGGTTTAAGTCAGTTGCATCAGCTACGTGGGCGCGTCGGGCGCGGCGCGGCAAAAAGCACTTGTATTTTGATGTATCAAAACAAACCATCAGAGATGGCGCGTGCTAGATTAAAAGTTATTTATGAAAATACGGATGGTTTTGCTATTTCGCAAGCAGACCTGCAATTGCGTGGCCCAGGTGAGTATTTAGGTACACGGCAAAGTGGTGCGCCTATGCTTAAAATTGCAGACTTGGAACGTGATGTGGATTTGTTAACCTCTGCAAAGAACATTGCCGATGAATTGTTAGCCAAGCACCCACAAGCAGCAGATCTACATTTAGAACGATGGCTGCGGTATGGCGCTGAGCTGGTGAAAGTATGACTAATCGAGATAAAACAGCGTTGAATATGAAGAATGAAAGTCAATTTTAATAAAGTAAACTTGCGTGAGGCTTGGTTAAAGAAGCCAATATTAGCTGGGCGCTATGAGCCTTGGCTGATTGGTCGTGGGTCATTGACCTTAAAGTTACAGCAACGCCATTCAAACTTTCTTGTTCAGCCTGTGTGTATGCAATATGCAAAGCCTTTGAATGATGAAGCGAGACTGCTTCATCTTAAAAATGAGCAACGAGCATTGGTTCGAAAAGTGGTGCTAATCAGTAATAATCAGCCCGTTGTATTTGCACATAGTGTCTTGCCCAGAAGCAGTTTGCGAGGGGAATGGTGTGGGTTAAGTCATTTAGGCAATCAGTCATTAGGGGCTACTTTATTTGCTAACCCAAAAGTGAAGCGAACACCACTTACCTTTAAAAAACTATCGCATGCGCATCCGCTTTTTTTAGAAGCGGTAAAGCATATCGCTTATGTTCCATCTTTTTTATGGGCGCGGCGTTCTGTTTTTAGCTTACATTGCGCTACTATTTTAGTAACAGAGATATTTTTACCCTGCATTGTCGAAAAATGAAACCAAAAACATTTTTAAATAGAATAGAGGTTTACGAGCGGTTAATGCGTTTGGATAAACCCGTTGGTATTCTGCTGCTAATGTGGCCAACATCATGGGGGTTGCTATTGGCGGGGCAAGGGCACCCACATTGGACCATCGCTCTCATATTTGTGACCGGGGTTGTGCTCATGCGGAGTGCTGGCTGTGTGATGAACGATATTGCAGACCGTCATATTGATGGCCGGGTTGAACGTACTCAAAACAGGCCAATCGTGAGTGGCGAGGTGAGTGTTAAAGAAGCTGCTTTTTTAGCTGCGGGGTTGAGCTTGGCTGCATTTGTCTTGGTATGCTTTTTAAATACAACAACGATTTTACTGTSYAYWRSGKSRTWSWTTYTWGCWGCGACYTAYCCMTTKANTRAANGYKTTWTASCYANTTNCCTCAGGYRKWYTTAGGSGYSGCWTTTKSYTKKGSYATTCCCATGGCTTTTGCCGCAATTAACAATCATATTCCGGCGTTAGCATGGTGGTTATTATTAGCGAATGTTTTTTGGGCTGTGGCCTACGATACGGAGTATGCCATGGTGGATAGGGATGACGACCAGAAAATTGGTATTCAATCTTCCGCACTTTTTTTTGGAAAATACGATGTATTAGCGATTATGTTTTGTTACGCGGCCATGCTTGGCATTTTTGTCACTATAGGCCAGTTGATGGAGTTTGGATATTACTATTTTGCTGGGATTATTGTTGCGCTGGGCTTGGTGGCTTGGCAATATCAAATGATAAAAAAGCGCAATAAATCCAATTGCTTTAAGGCCTTTCTTGCAAATAATTGGATTGGTTGCGCTTTGTTTTCAGGCTTGGTTGCAGAATATTATCTGCACGTTAAGCTTTAATTACTTGTTTTCAACTAAAGTGAATTCAAAAATAGTTTCATTGCTTTCTGCTAACGCTTTTTCTTGCGCAAGTTTTTCTGCTTCTGCTATCTCTTTTAGTTTTTCAGCTTTTCTTGTTTCTAATAGCGCTTCTTTTTGCGCGCGCATGGCTAGTTTTTTCTCATCTAAATGAATCACTTCGGCTGAATTAACATTTTCTTGCGCCATGGATCTTAAGAGAACCAGTTCTTCAATTAAATTCTTAGCTAGGCCAGCACGTGGCTCTAAGCGATTGTTATAAATTAAGTCATCTAAGTAAACAATCGCTGCAGGCGTATTCCATACGGATTGAAGACCTTGTGCTAAGTGTGGAAAGTCTTCTAAGGATTCAGAGGCCGTTGTTTCTGGCTTAGAAAATGCAGAGATTTTCACATTGTAATGTAGCTTACARTCTTGCGTAGTTTGCTCATATAAGCTTTTCAAGTTGTCTCTCGTTAATAAATCAAGCAAAAACAACCAAATAGTGACGGATTGTTTTGGGTGTTCTAGCAAGTGATTTTGCAACAATTGAATGGCCAATGTAGAACGACCATGGGATAAGAACACATCTGCATGGTCGAGTACTGAAAACTGCTGCTCGTCCTCAAGCACAATAGCTTGTTCTTCTGTTTTTGTTGCTTCAAAATTCTCTGTCATGCTAGCAGGAGATAGCTTTTTATCTTCAACGGAGTCTTCTATGCCGAAACTTAAATCAGCAAAGATGTCTTCACCATCAGCGGAGGATGACTCATTCGTTTTTTCATCTTTTGCTTTAGTATCTGTGTTTACCCAGATTGCCTCAGCATTGTGATTTTGTAATATTAACTGACGACGTCGAAACCAATGGAAGGCAAAATAGCCAGTAATTAGCAACAATCCAGTACCAAGGTAAGGAAGTATGCTGCTTAGTTTTGTTGATGATGAATCAGTTTGGGTTAGTTGCGCTAAGTGCAGCTTATTTTCTGATACCAGCGTCAGGTTTTGTTTTTGCAAGGTTGTGATTTGTTGTTGCAAATGCGCAAGACGCTTATTCATGGCGGTTACTTCATCTTCAACGACAATGTTTTCACTCATCACTGCTGTATTAGGGTTTGGTGTGAAGCTGAGCTGTTTATCTAAGCGTAAACCAATGGTATTTGCATGCGTCATTGCTTTGCTACCACCAGAAATAGACAAGCGAGGTCGTGCCACCGCTTGAATTTTAGTTGATTTAACTAATTCAGCTTGCGTTACCTCTTTGGATTTTTTTGCAAGTGATTTTGGTTTTTGATAGCTTTTAACGATAGCTTTCTTACTGCTAAGTGCTTTTTTCTTAAGGTTAACCTTAGCTTTAGTTTTAGCCTTAGGTTTTTGAACGGGAGGCGTCAAGTCTATTGCGGAGGTTTCGACACTGGTGTCGATTTTATAAGCAATGACAGTCGCATCAGTTTTGTTAAATTGCGCAATCTCAGCTTGAATACCTAAAGGAGGATCTAAAAGCAGCACATAGTCACGTTTAATTGAGGTGTCACAGCCTGCAACAATAGATAAGTTAACGATAGGCTCATTAATAATCTTATTACTAGTGATGGTTAACTTCGCAATATCCCCGCTTAGTGGGCCTAGTATGAAATTAACATGGCTTAAATCACTGTTCGGGCCTAGGCTTAAGCAGGACGTGCCTTTTAAATCGCCAGCCCCTAAAACATTAACCGTGCTTTTTAAAGGCTGGCCAAGGTGTGATTGAACGTTTATTTCACTTAAGCCAATGGCGTGAGATGAGTGATGGAAGCCAAAAGCTAATAAGCTAAGGGCTGCTGTCACTGCATGTTTGAGTTTATAGTTGCGTTGCATAGGGCTGCTCATTTCTTTATATAGTATTCTTATTTTGCAATCATTATACTAAGCCTGTCATTAAGCAGGCTTGACTCTTTCATAGGCTTAAAGCAATTCTTGTGCCATGTGTTGGTTGCAGTTTTAGTTTATAATGATATTTCTTGAAAAGTATATTAAAACAAAAGAATGCCGGTTTTGTTTTAATGGTTAGATGGATTAATTTGCTTTAGCTCATAAATTCGTTTGACGAGGTGCTGGCAAAAGCATATAATCCGCCCTCTTGATTTTAAATAAGCTATATAAATTGGTAGTAATATTATGAAAACGTTTTCAGCAAAATCCCATGAAGTAAAACGCGATTGGTTCGTCGTTGATGCAACAGATCTTGTTTTGGGTCGCTTAGCTAGTGCTTGTGCACATCGCTTGCGCGGTAAACATAAAACGATATACACGCCTCACGTTGATACAGGTGATTACATCGTTGTGATTAATGCTGGTAAACTTAAAGTAACAGGGAATAAAGCCACTGGTAAAAAGTACCATACGCACTCAGGCTATCCTGGTGGAATTTCAACAACGACCTTTAGCAAAATGCAGGACCGTTTTCCTGGCCGCGCATTAGAAAAAGCAGTTAAAGGTATGTTGCCAAAAGGCCCTTTGGGCTATGCAATGATTAAAAAATTAAAAGTTTATGCTGGTGATCAGCATGACCATGCTGCACAACAACCACAAGCATTGACTATCTAAGGTAAAAGAGATGATTGGTATATACAATTATGGTACAGGACGTCGCAAAAGCTCAGTAGCGCGCGTTTTTATGAAATCAGGTAAAGGTAATATCATTGTTAATGATAAACCTGTTGAAGAGTATTTCTCACGTGAAACATCACGTATGATTTTGCGTCAACCACTTGTGTTGACAGAAAACATAGAAAGCTTTGATATTAAGATTAATGTCTTTGGCGGTGGTGAGTCTGGCCAAGCTGGTGCTGTTCGTCATGGGATTACACGTGCGTTGATTGATTTTGATGCTGCGTTAAAATCTGGCTTATCAAAAGCAGGGTTTGTGACACGTGATGCACGTGAAGTAGAACGTAAAAAAGTTGGTTTCCGTAAAGCGCGTCGTCGTAAGCAGTTCTCTAAACGCTAAAGACGAGTTATTTCCAGTTTTGGAAGTAAGCTTTATAAAAAGGTCGCTAGCGCGACCTTTTTTTGTTTCAGGTATACTTTGGATATTATTTAGTTATGTCAAATGGAAAGCTAAAAGTTGGGATTGTAGGCGGCACTGGTTATACCGGTGTTGAGTTGCTACGTTTACTTGCAATACATCCTAATGTGGATATCGTGGCGGTGACTTCACGCAGTGAGGCAGGCTTGCCCGTTTCTGAAATGTTTCCAAGTTTGCGAGGTTATATCGATATCGCTTTTAGTGACCCTGCAACGGCAAAGTTGGAGGCTTGTGACATCGTATTTTTTGCGACACCGCATGGTGTGGCCATGAGTCAAGCCCCAGCGTTGCTCGCTTCTGGCACAAAGTTGATTGATTTAGCTGCAGATTTTAGGTTGCAAGATACGGCCGCATTTGAAAAATGGTACGACATGCCACATAGCTGCCCTGATATTTTACAAGAAGCTGTTTATGGTATTCCAGAGCTAAATCGTGAACAAATCAAACAGGCTAATGTGATTGGAAATCCGGGCTGCTATCCAACAACCGTATTGTTAGGTTTAATGCCATTGCTAGAAAAATCGCTTGTTGATTTTACAACCCCTATTATTGCTGATTCGAAATCGGGTGTTTCTGGCGCAGGTAGAAAAGCTGCCGTCGCGACTTTGTTTGCTGAAGCTAGTGATAACATGAAAGCTTATGGTTTAAGCGGGCATCGGCATCACCCTGAAATTGATGCGCAACTTAAACAGTTAGCCGGTAATGAGCTACAGTTCATTTTTGTCCCGCATCTTGTCCCGATGATTAGAGGAATGTTATCGACTCTTCATATTAAATTGACTAGTAAGGCGAAAAATATAAATTTGCAATCATTGTATGAACAACGTTATGCGGACGAGTCTTTTGTGGATGTTTTGCCACAAGGTGTATTACCTGAGACAAGGTCTGTACGTGGTTCTAATCATTTGCGGATTGCATTACAATCACAAGTTGAAGATTATTTAACTGTAATCGTTGTTCAAGATAACTTAGTGAAAGGCGCGGCTGGTCAAGCAGTACAAAATATGAACGTGATGTTTGGGCTAGCAGAAACGGCTGGTTTAGATGTTGTGCCATTAATGCCTTAATTAAGTGTGGTAAACCATGAGAAGAATTGAACGTAGAGTGCGTAAACATTATGGCTACACGGCTAGACGTGTTGCTGTAAAGGCTGACCGACCATGGTACTATCGCTTAATTATTGGGCTTTTATGTGTGAGCTTGGGCTTTGGKTTGGCTTACTTAATGATGCGGAGTTCTGACTATGATGCTGTCAGTGATCAATTAGAAACAATAACGCATGAAAATAAAATGCTCGAATTTAAGTTAATCGAAGCGCAACGTGAATTGCAAATTGAGCTGGCAACTAATAATAATCTTGCTAAGGACCTTGCAACAGTTCAAGATGAGAACCTTAAAGCGAAAGAAGACTTATTGTTTTATAAGAAAATGCTTAAAAAATAGGATAAGGAATTGGAATGTTTGGTAAAAAAGTAAACAAAATTGATGGCAAGATTGATACCCTGATTGGTGCAGATACGATTGTCACGGGAGATATTGTTTTTAATGGTGGTTTACGTGTTGATGGCACTATACTAGGCAACGTGCGAGAACAGGCAGGCTCGGAAAATACGATTTTTTTGAGTGAAAGTGGTCGTATTGAGGGTTCTGTTGAAACAACAAAAATTGTATTGAATGGTACGGTGGTTGGGCCTGTAAAGGCAAGCCAATTTATTGAATTGCAAACGAAAGCCCGTATTACGGGTGATTTGTATTACAAGTCATTAGAGATGCATATGGGTTCAGTCATCGACGGCAAGCTTGTGCATACGGAAGAAAATGCAACTAATGACGAAGTTTAGTGGTCTCATTGATAGAGATGAAATGAAATTGAAGGAGTAATGATGGATACAGCAACTGATTTAGCAGAAATAGAAATACCAACACCTTTGGTATTTACTGAAAATGCAGCAAAAAAAGTGAAAGAATTGATAGAAGAAGAAGGTTCGCCAGACTTAAAACTACGTGTGTTTGTCAGTGGTGGCGGTTGTTCTGGCTTTCAATATGGTTTTACTTTTGAAGAAGAAGTGAATGAGGACGATACACAAGTGCAAAAAGACACCGTGACCTTGTTGATTGATCCGATGAGCTTGCAATATTTGATGGGTGCTGAAATTGATTATCAAGATAATCTACAAGGCTCACAATTTGTTATTCGGAACCCTCAAGCGGCTTCTACGTGTGGCTGCGGGTCATCATTTTCTGTTTAATAAGCAGAAATCAGTATTAAAAAAGCCAAGCACATGCTTGGCTTTTTTATTGCGTGCATATTGGTGAATGATTAAGTATTCCTTTTGCCGACAACCTTTAACCAGCAGTAGCCAAGTCCACCGGCTATTAGCGAGGCGACAAGAATAGCCATTTTAGAAGCATTAATGGTGTCAGCTTCACCATAAAAAGCTAAGTTTCCAATGAAAATAGACATGGTGAAGCCAATGCCACCGAGTAGTCCTGCGCCAAATAAATGCGGTAACGTTAAATCATCTGGTAATTTGGTAATCTTCATTTTAATGGCAAGCATGCTTGCCATTAAAATACCCAATGGCTTTCCAAGCACCAGTCCTAAAATAATACCTAGACTATTACTGCTGAGCAGCTCGGTTGACCAGTTAGGGTTAATGACAACACCTGTGTTGACCAGTGCAAAAATAGGCAGAATAAAATAGGCAATTGGCAAGTGCAGCATGTGTTCGAGGTTGTGCGANGGCGAGTGTTGGTCTGTATTACCAGAGAATGGGATGGTGAAGGCAAGCACGACCCCTGCTACCGTGGCATGGATCCCTGACTTTAGCATTAAAAACCACAAGATAGCACCGCCTAGCAAGTAAGGCACTAATGACATTATTCGCATTTTATTAAACAACGCTAAAACAGCGATTGTCGCGAGRGCTGCTAAGAGGTAAGGAATCGCAATGCTATTACTATAAAAGAGCGCAATAATGATAATGGCAATAAGGTCATCAGCAATGGCAAAGGCWACGACAAACACTTTAAGTGAGGTGGGAATACGGTTGCCTAGCATGGATAAAACACCAATTGCAAAGGCGATATCCGTTGCCATTGGAATACCAATGCCTGCTTGTGTCGGTAAGCCAAAGTTAAAATAAAGGTGAATGAGCGCAGGTACCGCTACACCGCCGATAGCTGCTGCAATCGGCAGCATTGCTTGCTTGAGATCGGAAAGCTCGCCGTTATACAGTTCACGCTCAAGCTCTAGTCCAATAAATAAGAAGAAAACGGCCATTAAACCATCATTGACCCAATGTTCTAGGCTGAGCCCCAATATGGACGCGTGAATGGTGTTTAGATACAGTGGGTTTAAATGAGAGTTTGCAATTAGTAGCGCAATAACAGTGCAAGCAATGAGGACGAGACCACTAGATTTCTCGTTATCAATAAACTCTTTAAAGGCTTCAGTAAGCCGCTGAGCTGGCATATTGGTTTCTGATTAATCTCTTTGGTTGAGTGGTAAAAATTCGCGTTTCATATTGCCTGTATAAAGTTGTCTCGGTCTGCCAATTCGTTGTTCTGGGTCAGAGATCATCTCATCCCATTGTGCTATCCAACCTGCAGTACGCGCTAGTGCAAAGATAGCAGTGAACATGGAGTTAGGAATACCCATGGCACGCATGACAATGCCACTGTAAAAATCAACATTAGGATAGAGTTTACGTTTAACAAAGTACTCGTCTTCCACGGCGATTTTTTCTAAGGCCATTGCTAATTTAAACATTGGGTCATCATGGAGCCCAAGTTCATTGAGGACTTCATGGCAAGTGGTACGCATAATGGCCGCGCGGGGATCCATATTGCGGTATACACGGTGGCCAAAGCCCATGAGGCGGAAACTATCCGTCTTGTCTTTAGCACGCTTGATATACTCGCCTATTCGGCTAACATCACCGATTTCATCAAGCATTTTTAAGGTGGCTTCGTTAGCACCGCCATGAGCAGGGCCCCACAATGAAGCAATGCCCGCAGCAATACAGGCGAAGGGGTTGGCACCACTAGAGCCAACTAAACGCACGGTTGAAGTGGAGGCGTTCTGTTCATGGTCTGCATGTAAGATTAAAATGCGCTCAAAGGCTTTGGCTAATATAGGGCTCACAACATAGTCTTCACAGGGTGTTGCAAACATCATGTGCAAGAAATTTTCTGCGTAACTTAATTTATTTTGCGGATAAATGAAAGGCTGCCCAATCGTGAATTTATAGCTCCACGCGGCAATAGTGGGGACTTTTGCCAACAGACGAATCGCAGCTAATTCACGTAAATCTGGTTCAGTTACATTGGTGTGCTCTGGGTGAAATGCGGCCATTGCCCCAACGACTGAAATCATCACGGCCATGGGGTGTGCATCTCGCCGAAAGCCTCTAAACACGTTATCCATTTGGTCGTGTAACAAGGTGTGGTGTTGTATTGCATTACCAAACTTTTGTTTCTCGGTGGTATTTGGCAGTTCACCTTTAATCAGTAAATGCGCAACTTCTAAAAAATTGCAATTTTCAGCTAATTGTTCAATGGGGTAACCACGATGGTAAAGCAAACCTTCTTCACCATTAATATAAGTAATATCCGATCTACAAGATCCTGTCGACAAAAAGCCTGGGTCGTAGGTATATACACCATGTTTGCCCAATGTTCTGATGTCAATAACATCATTACCTAAAGTGCCAGACAGAACAGGAAGTTCAATGGGAGCCGTATCATTGTCAAAAGTAATCGTTGCTTTGGTGGGCTTAGTTGCCATATGAAACTCTTAGATTAATATTAGTATCAGAATATTATACGCAACCCATCTGACAAAGTTGAGTAAAAATTAGAATTAGCCTTTTTAGGCAGGGTAGATTGCACCTAAAATACGGAATCCATTCGCACCAGTAGCAGACGGGAGGTTGCTGGGCACTTTTTGTATAGTTTGCTTTGCTAGCCAAGAAAACGCAGCCGCTTCAACCCAATCCGCATCTACACCGAGTTCGTTAGTTTGCGCTAATTTGACATTACTTAACTTCTGTTTTAAGCAGCCCAAAAGTAGTTTGTTGTGCGTACCACCGCCACATAAGTACACTTCATCAACGCCAGCACAGTGCTGGAYAATCGCTTGGTGGRTGGAGTCYGTTGTTAATGCCACTAACGTGCGAGCGACATCTTCAGGGTGACAATCTAAAGGAATGTGTTGCTTGAGCCATGATGCATTAAATAAGTCGCGACCAGTGCTTTTAGGTGGCTGGCGCGTAAAGTAAGRRTCTGCCAACATGCTTTCTAAAAACGRTTGGTCAACATGGCCAGTGGCTGCCCAAGCGCCATCCGCATCGTAATCTTGCCCCCGTTTTAACTTAACCCAGTGGTCTAATAAGATATTCCCTGGACCAGAGTCAAAGCCGGACACTTCGCCTGTAGCCGCTAAAAAAGTAATGTTGGCAATGCCACCGATATTAACAATGGCTCTGTTTTTTTTCTTGCTGGCAAAAACAGCTTTGTGGAAAGCGGGCACTAGTGGAGCACCTTGCCCTCCTGCTGCAATGTCGCGGTTACGGAAGTCTCCAACGACATTAATGTTGGTCAGCTCTGCAAGTAATGCATTGTTGCCAAGCTGTATGGTGTAGCCAGTATCATCATCGTATCGAGGGCAATGTCGAATAGTTTGCCCATGGCAGCCAATCGCTGATACTTGGTTAGGTTTAATATTATGTTTATTGAGTAAGGTGTTAATGGCTGTTGCATATAAGCGCGCTAGTTGATTTGCCATTAAAGCAGCTGATTCTAATTCATTTTCTAATGGAAAATGCAACGCTAGCAGTGCATTTTTGGTGCTGGCTGAATACGGCTGAAAGTGCGTTGCTAGTATTTTGCATTCTGTGTCAGTTTGTTCTGTTAATGCAACATCAATACCATCCAAACTGCTGCCAGACATCACGCCAATCCATAATAGCGCTTCAGACATGGTTAATTACTGGCAGTAATGAGGTTGCGATTGAGCATTTCAAGCTTTGCCAAATAATCTAAAGCCTGTGCGTCAAATGCTTTTTGATATTTAGCTTCAAGTGGCACACTGGTTGGTAGCGGAACCGTCATTGGGTCTCGGTGCGTACCGTTTAGTAAAAATTCATAGTGTAAATGTGGCCCAGTGGCCAGACCGGTCATCCCGACATATCCAATGATGTCGCTTTGTTCTACTTTGTTGCCTTTTCGAAGCCCTTTTGCAAAGCGAGATAAGTGACCGTAGAGCGTCTTAATTCCATTTCGGTGTTTAAGAATAATGACATTACCATAGCCGCCTTTGCGTCCTTTGAATATCACCACCCCATCACCAGATGCTTTGATGCGTGTGCCACTTCTCGCTGCTAAATCAACGCCTTTATGTGCTCTCACTCGATGTAATACTGGATGAAAGCGGCCGCGGCTAAATGATGAGCTTACTCGGGTAAATTCAAGTGGAGAGCGTAAAAAGGATTTATGTAGGCTCTTGCCTTCTGGTGTGTAATACGCCGACTTKYWTTTRGNNCYTMAYYMWMAYKMWWWRCYKRSYKTWWMRKGYCRWNAWTYMMRWWTTCAACWKSKMGGATRTTRCCAATTTTYACCAGTTCACCAGCATTATAGTAAGCCTCGTAAACCACATTGAATTTGTCGCCGGACCGTAGGTCTTCGTTAAAGTCTATTTCACTTGAAAATATATCGGCAATCTTTAAAGCAACCTGATCAGGAATGCCTGCGTCATCGGTGGCACCAAAGAGTGAATTTCTAATCTTCGCAGACTTTAAAACTTCGTGTTTTTGTAATGACAATGTTTGTGTGGCTACTTGGTAGCCTGCTGAAGTTAAGTTTGCGACTAAAATTTGGTCTTCAGGCAGCTCATATTCTAAATAGAGCAATTTTCCTTCTGTATTCGTTTTGATTTCTATGGTGCGACCAGGAATTAATTGCGTGTTAATTGCACGTGAGTTAGGGCTTAACATTAAAAATTTTATTGCATCATCATCGCGAACGCCCATCCGTTCGAATAGTTTTCTTAGTGTATCTTTGCTACGAACTAAATCGGTTTGCCAAAAGATTTCATTTGATTCTTGATGAAATGACGGTAAAGGTAACGTGACATCACGCASGACTGTCTGAACCGGTACGTAGCCAGCTTCAATGTCTGGTGCGGCGCCTAGGGTGGCAATTAACACTAGAATTGGAAGTAATAAAGCAAAAAACAGCCAGTGCCATTTCATTTTACTCACAGTAAATAATTTATTTTGCGTTAAAATAGAACGCTTGGAGTTTTGATCATTTTGATGCATAAATTAATTGAATGTTATACAAGTGCTTGAATAAAAGTGCATTTTAGCAGAAATTTAGGTCCGTGNNNAAAAANAACAAATACATACGGTTAGCTCGGAAGACAATTCTATAAACATTGGAAAACTTAGTGAATACAGATATTAATCAATCATTAGCCATTATTAAGCGTGGCGCAGACGAGCTTCTAATAGAATCAGAATTAATCGAAAAGTTCAAAAAAGGCAAACCGCTAAGAATTAAAGCAGGCTTTGACCCCACCGCGCCAGACTTGCATTTAGGCCACACGGTACTTATTAATAAGCTACGCCAATTTCAAGATTTAGGACATCATGTTCTATTCTTAATTGGTGATTTCACTGGCATGATTGGTGACCCGACGGGCAAAAGCACGACGCGCCCGCCATTGACTAAAGAACAAGTGGCTGAAAATGCAGCGTCGTACGCAGCACAAGTATTTAAGATACTGGACAAAGATAAAACAGAAATCGTTTTTAATTCACATTGGCTGACAGATTTAGGTGCTGCTGGCATGCTAAAGCTCGCAGCCAGCCTCACCGTGGCGCGCATGTTAGAACGTGATGACTTTTCGAAGCGTTTTAAGAATAACCAGCCGATTGCGATTCATGAATTTATGTATCCATTATTGCAAGGGTATGATTCAGTTGCCCTTAAGGCTGATGTTGAGCTGGGGGGGACCGATCAGAAATTTAACTTGCTGATGGGGCGCGAGTTGCAAAAGCAAGCAGGGCAGCCACAACAGTGTGTACTCACTATGCCGTTGCTAGAAGGCTTAGACGGTGTAAATAAAATGTCTAAGTCGCTTGGCAATTACATTGGCATCAATGAGCCACCATCAACCATATTTGCCAAAATCATGTCTGTTTCAGATGATTTAATGTGGCGTTATATAGAGCTGCTTTCATTTGAATCAATAGAAACCATCGCTGAATGGAAGGCGGATGTCGAGGCGGGCGGTAACCCGCGTAATATTAAAGTACGCTTCGCACAGGAAATTGTCGCGCGCTTTCATAGTTCAGCAGATGCCGAAAAAGCGTTGAGTGACTTTCAAACAAGGGCAAAAGGCGGCATACCGGACGAAGTGCCAGAAGTGAGTGTCAACATAGAAGGTGAAACGATTGGCATTGCCCAGCTGCTCAAAAAGGCAGGCTTGGTTGAAAGCACTAGTGAAGCCATGCGTATGATCAAACAAGGTGGAGTAAAGGTTGATAGCGTTAAAGTGGATGATAAAAACGTGCAAATTAATAAAGGAACCACGTTGGTGGCACAAGTTGGTAAACGTAAATTTGCTAAGATTAAGATTGGTTAATTAAATCTAAGGATCAGAATGGAATTCTCGGGTGACTTGTTAGCGCAGTTGCAAATATTTTTTCATAAGGAATGGTTTCATATTGGGGATACAGCCATAACACTTTCGAAGGTGCTTGGTTTGATTCTCATATTGATAGCGGTTAGCTGGCTGGCAAAGGCGGTTGAAAAAGTCGTCTATAACTTAGCCAGCACTCGCGCTGGTGCATCAATCAATGTATCTAGCATTTATGCGCTTAGTCGCATCTCACGCTACATCATTTTATTTATTGGTACGATTGTTGGCTTAAATTTTATTGGCTTTAATTTAAGTAGTCTTGCTATTGTGGGGGGGGCATTAGGTGTCGGTATTGGTTTTGGTCTGCAAAACATCTTCAGCAACTTAGTCTCGGGCATTATTATCCTACTGGAACAAACGTTAAAAGTAGGTGACTTCGTCGACTTGGAGTCTGGCGTAATGGGTCGCGTAAATGAAATTAATATGCGTTACACGCGCATTACCACCAATGATCAAGTAGACATCATTGTTCCAAATTCAGAATTTATCAATGGTCGTGTGATTAATTGGACCTTAGGGAATTTAAATCGCCGTATGCATATCCCTTTTGGTGTGGCATATGGAACAGATAAAGAGCTAGTAAGACAGTGCGCACTTAATGCGGCACACACAATAAAATATACGATCGAAGATAGCCAAAAGAAAACTGACGTATGGCTGATTAATTTTGGCGATAATAGTTTGGATTTCGAGCTTGTCGTATGGGTTGGTCCAGAAGGTGTTAGAGCGCCAGCGCATGTGCATGCTCAGTATCTTTGGGAAATAGAAACTGAATTAGCTAAAGCAGGCATAGAAATTCCATTCCCTCAGCGTGATTT
>NVTX01000032.1 GCA_002401735.1 Methylophilaceae bacterium
TACCATTTTATCAATGATATGTTGAGTTCAGAAAAAGACACCAATATTGTCTCATCTATTGTTAACTTGGCCCATGTATTAGATCTGCGCATAGTTGCCGAGGGCGTAGAAACAAAACAAGATTGGGAAATGCTTAAAAACATGGACTGCGATATTGGCCAAGGGTACTACATTGCGAAGCCCATGCCCGTTGGAGATTTCTATCATTTTGTAAATGATTATGAAGCCAACATGCCTGAAATGCCGACCACAAAAACAAAAAAACTATCGAAGAAAAAGAAAAAACCCAATGCGACTTATAAAATATTAGTCGTCGAAGATGATGAGTTTACGCGCAACATTATTACGCAAGTCCTCACGACCTTAGGTTTCTTAGAAATCGAGTCGGCAGCAGATGCACAATCCGCCATCAACTTATTCAAAGAACACCGCTTTGACATCATCATTACTGACATTCTCATGCCAGATATCAATGGACTGGAACTCATTAAGTCCATCCGTACAGGGAAAACACTAGCGAAACCTGAAAGCCGGATTATTGTGTTAAGTGGCATGACAGAAGCCAGCGCGGTAGGGAAAGCAATTGCCCTTGATGTAAATGGTATTTTAGTGAAGCCTTTAATCGCCAGTGTTGTTGACCAAAAAATTCAACACGTGCTATCAACACCTTTCAAAATCAATTCAAGCATTGCCTATGAAGCGGTTTCTACAGAGATTGTGGAATCCGAAGACTCAGCTGACGATGATGATTTAGCTAGTTTGATCAATAATATTTAGACACTTACCACCCGTGCCGCCATCCAAAACGTGAATGGCCAAATGGTCGTCCATAGTATGATCCAAACCGAGAATACCAAAAGGGATCATAGCGATGTCGAGAAAATAAACGTTCATGCCTTAACCGTCTAATAGCCTCTGCTTTTTCTTTTTCGACTTTATTGATTTCTTCAGCCAAATAGTTTTGCTTAGCAAGTTCATTGTTTTTCTGTATATAATCCAGCACYTTCACATCCACGCCTTGTTTATTTAACGCAAGCATCTCACTAGCAGTTAAATCATAACGTGATTCACTCGTTTTAATCTTTTCAATAATCTCATCAACCGGTTTAGCTTGTTTAGAATCTGCCACTATTTCTGGTAAAGAATAAGTCGCCACCGCAGGAGGAACAAGCTTTTCTAATGCTTCAGGTGTTATACGTTTGATTTCTGACGTCTGTTGCCCCGCTGTCGTTGCGCAACCACTTAAGACAAACAATCCGATAAACATGGCTAATAAAATATTTTTATTCATTATCATCTCACTTTTTTAATGATAGAGGATGCATGCGTAATGCTTGCATCATAATGATGCCGTTTTAATTGATATAAACTCAACACTCTTTTCACGTAAGCTTTCGTTTCCTTGTAAGGAGGAACCCCTTTATGTCGGTCAACTGCGCCTTCCCCTGCGTTGTAAGCAGCGACTGCCAGCGTGACATCTCCTCTAAAATAGGACAATAACCAACGTAAATAAGCGACCCCACCTTTAATATTCTGGGTGGCGTTATAAGCATTTTTTACGTTAAAGCGCTCAGCTGTTGCAGGAATTAATTGCATTAGCCCATGTGCGTTCTTATTGGACATCGCTGACACCTTAAAATTCGACTCAGCCGTAATAATAGATAACACCAATTTTTTATCGACCTTATACCAATCAGCGATCGTATCAACCAAATTAACAACCCATCGCTTATTTTTTGGCAACTTTGCAATATATCTGTCAATTGCAGGAGACCCTTTATAGTCGCCATAATATAGGTCTGGTGCATGTTTAGGCGCAACGTCTGCCAAYACACAYGGCGGCGTATCTAATGTGCGAATCTCTATCGTTTCTAGCATTTTTTGTGCTTCAAAATGCCCATGCATTGCAGCGAGGCCAAATAAGTTGGCCGCAAAATTGCGACTTTTTTCTACGCCGCTACCAAATGCATATAACATACCGAGACGGTACATCGCCTCAGCACTACCATAACGCGATGCTTCACAATATAAATGCGCGGCTTTCCAAGTGGATTCTATATTGTACTGATTAGTATCTAATGCACTTGCACGCACTAACAATGCCCGAACAACTGGCGGCTCATTGTCAAAGGTTTCAGCTTGCGTATTATTGGCTGCATAAGCAGGTAAGCATAATAGGGCAAATGAAATGCAAGTAATTTTGCGTATCCAATTTGCCATAAAGCACTCCTTTAACATTAGGTTTTAGTGAAAACCATTTTACCCGCCTTAACGTCAACGGCAATGGTGTCTTTTGCGACAAAATTTCCGGCTAATATTTCACGGGCCAGTGGGTTTTCAATTTCACTTTGTATTGCGCGTTTTAGTGGCCTAGCGCCATAGACAGGATCAAACCCTGCACTGGCAATCTCGGCAACGGCAGCATCAGTCAATGTGAATTCCATATCCATCGCTTTCAATCGTTGTGCTAAATATTGCAATTGTATGTTCGCAATTTCACGCACATTGTCTTCATCTAATGCATGGAAAACGACAATCTCGTCAATACGGTTGACAAACTCAGGCCTAAAATGTTCTTTTACTTCGCCCATCACAGCCAGCTTCACCACTTGATGGTCTTGACCCGCCATGCTTTGTATCATTTGACTACCAAGGTTAGACGTCATAATAATCACCGTATTTTTAAAATCCACCGTACGGCCTTGCCCATCGGTTAGACGCCCATCATCCAATACTTGCAGCAATACATTAAATACATCTGGATGTGCTTTCTCCACCTCATCCAATAAAATCACAGAGTAAGGTTTGCGCCGCACTGCTTCCGTTAGTGTTCCACCTTCTTCGTAGCCAACATACCCTGGCGGCGCACCAATCATGCGTGCAACAGAATGYTTCTCCATAAACTCACTCATGTCGATACGAATTAAATGGTCTTCTGAATCAAATAGAAAACCAGCCAAGGCTTTACATAGCTCAGTTTTACCGACCCCAGTCGGGCCTAAAAACAAGAAACTACCATAAGGTTGATTAGGATCGCTTAACCCAGAACGTGATCGCCTAATCGCATCTGAAACGACACGCACCGCTTCATCTTGCCCCACGACACGTTCGTGTAGCTTGTCTTCCATCGTAAGCAATTTATCACGCTCGCCTGTTAGCATTTTACTGACAGGAATGCCTGTCGAACGGCTAACAACCTCCGCTATTTCATCTGGGCCGACCTCCGTCCGTAACATTTTATGTTTTACTTCACCTTGTGTCGTCTCTGAGGTCGTSGCTTGTTTATGCTGCGCCTCTAGTTCGGGCAATTTGCCATATTGCAATTCAGCGGCTTTCTGTAGCTCCCCTTTACGCGTGGCCTCTTCTATTTCAAATTTAACTTTCTCAAGCGCTTCTTTAATATGGGCAGAGCCCTGCACTTGTGCTTTCTCGGCCTTCCAAATCTCTTCTAGATCTGCGAACTCTTTCTCAAGGGTCACAATCTCTTCTTCGATTAACTCAAAACGCTTAATCGAACCTGCATCTTTTTCACGGCGTACAGCTTCTCGCTCAATTTTGAGTTGAATCACACGGCGCTCAAGTTTATCCATCACCTCTGGTTTGGAATCAATTTCCATCTTAATGCGRCTTGCAGCCTCATCAATCAAATCAATCGCTTTATCCGGCAAGAAGCGGTCAGTAATATAGCGGTTTGACAGCTCTGCAGCAGCCACAATCGCAGGATCTGTAATCTCGACACCATGATGTAATTCGTACTTTTCTTGTAGACCACGCAAAATAGCAATAGTCGCTTCTACACTTGGCTCTTCCACCAGTACTTTTTGGAAACGACGCTCTAACGCAGCATCTTTTTCCACGTATTTTCGATACTCATCTAATGTCGTTGCACCGACACAATGCAATTCACCTCGGGCTAAAGCCGGCTTAAGCATGTTACCTGCATCCATGGCTCCTTCTGACTTTCCTGCGCCAACCATGGTGTGTAATTCATCAATAAATATGATGGTTTGACCTTGATCTTGCACAAGCTCTTTTAACACTGCTTTTAGGCGTTCTTCAAACTCACCACGATATTTAGCACCAGCCAAGAGTAATGCCATATCCAATGACAACACCTTCTTACTTTTAAGTGAATCGGGCACCTCGCCATTGACGATACGTTGCGCCAAGCCTTCTACGATTGCCGTTTTACCAACCCCTGGCTCACCAATCAACACAGGGTTGTTTTTAGTCCGGCGTTGCAACACTTGAATTGTACGGCGGATTTCATCATCTCGCCCAATCACTGGGTCAAGCTTCCCCATCCGCGCAAGCTCTGTTAGGTCTACTGTGTATTTTTTAAGCGCTTCTCGATTGGCTTCGCCTTCTTGTGAATTCACGCTCTCGCCACCACGCACTTGTGTAATTGCTTGTTCTAAAGCTGATTTCGCTAAACCATGTTTTTTAAGCAGCTTGCCTGCTTCATCCTTACTGTCTGTCAATGCCAATAAAAACAACTCACTCGCGATGTAACTATCATTACGCTGCTGCGCAAGTTTATCAGTCACGTTCAATACATTATTCAACTCACGTGAAATCGACACCTCACCTTCATTATTAGCAACGGTTGGCAACTGCTCAATCGTCGTTTTTAAGGCGCCTTTCAATGCGGATAGTTTCGCGCCAGCCTGTGCCAATAAAGMKGWWKTDCTGCCATCRTCTTGTTGCAGTAATGCCGTTAAAAGATGTAACGCTTCTATGCTAGGGTTATCGTTGCCCACAGCAATGCTTTGCGCATCTGCAAGGGCTTGTTGAAACTTAGTGGTGAGCTTATCAAAACGCATTAAACACTCCTAGATATTATTAATGAACATATCTATATAATGTGGTTGTTTTAATAATTTTCAATAGATGTTGTGATGAGACCGATTATACGTGCTTGTCTGCGCTTCGCTCTCTGCGGTCTTCACCCACGTCATTTGCAACACTTGTGCATCGGCACTTGCGCGGTGGCGCCTAGCTTGCAGCTCATGAAAAATAGACTGTTTGGTTTCATGCCAAATAGATTCTTGATGCGGTGTAAGAATCGTCCGCAAATCTTCTAGTTTAAAATGTGGCCGAATTTCCGCCAACTCAAACAAACGGCTTATCCAAGTAAAATCTTGTAACCAGCCATCCGTATATACCGTTTGATTTTGGAAAACATCATTCAGGTGCGCGGCGACGATCCCGACATCTTTGCCGTGTTCGAATAAAGTATCCCGTGATATTTTATGCAGACTTTCCGCTGACTGATCCCAATGCAACCAATTCTCGGTGGGAATGATGAGAGAACACCAAACTTTTCTGTACCTGCTTATATACCCAATTTCAATTGGATAACTGCCTGTGCCAAAACCAGAGGCTTCTATATCAATAATATTGGGAGGCGTCATCCAGCTGCTTTCTGCATAGTCGWACTGTTAACAACAATACACTTCAATTCTATCCTACTTAACAGCATCTTAAAACAGATGCTAAGGTTGCATTGAAGTCACTTTTAATCCATCTACAGTATTAACGACCAAATAAGGAACATCTTTATATTGAAGCAGTTGTGGATAATCAACTTTACCAGTTACGCTTAATAATAGGCGCGCATTAGACCATGTTTTTCCACCATCTGCAGTGGTCATCCCCATTACCTCTTTCACACGCTCAGCGTTCGTTTCTAACCAAACTAGCCAGACATTCTTTCCGGAGCTAAGCAAAGCTGGATGCCGCGCTTGCCGCGCATTATCCCCAAACTTTTTAGCTGGGATTGTCACCCATGCCTCACCATCCATTCGACTGTAATACAACCCAGGTTTTTTATCTTTACCGTCAAAGTAAGCCATGTGATAACCCCACCAGTCAGCACCTTCTCCACCTCTGGCTAGTGCCGCCCCATGATGAGGACAACCATCAATTTTCCAATGCCCAAAAGTAGCACGCTTCATATTGACGGACTCTGTGCCTTTAGGGATTTCTGCAATTGCATGATCCCGCTCGCCTCCAGCAAACACGTGCCGCCATAAGGCAGTTACCGTACCATCGGGTTTCGTTGATGTAGCAATGCGGCAGCACTCACAACTATTATCTGCCAGTTTTCGTTCAGCTTGGAATGTTGTCCCAGCATCATTAGAAACCGCATAATAGATAGCGGCACCGATATAAGACTTACCCGCTTTCTTTGCTGCTACTAAATTTCGCTTATCCACCCAAAGCACAGTAATTTGACCGTCATCTGAAACATGTAACGCATCAAATCGATGTGTAATCTCCGCTCGATCTTGATGCACGACCTTAGGCGCATCAAAGCTTTTACCGCCGTTGGTCGAACGAGAAAACCATATATACCCCGTAAATCGCTTTGCTAACCCTTGTGTCCAAGTCAGGTAAACATTGCCTCGCGGACCAACCGAAATTTTAGGGCGCGCTTCGCCTCGTGCCGCTATTTTTTGCGGCTTATTATTCACTTTGACTTTTTTAGAAAAAGTTTCACCTTTATCAACACTACTATCGACATAAATAAAACCATCCGCTACGCTCGCACGCCAAAGGGTGCCTTGAGCGTCAAACGCAACACTGATAGCGAGGTTACTTTTAATGCTTACAGCATGTGCTTCATGCGCCAAGCCTTGCAGCGTAAAGACACTCAACAAGAGTGACAGTAAAAATTTCATCATAACCTCTTTACTTTCAACTTTAGATATTAAAGAAATATTAGTAATCAAACTTAAGCTGCACATAACCTGTCCGTTGAGGGTATGGGTGATACACATACGCTTTGTAATTATTTAAGTTATCTATCCCGGCAGATGCAGTCCAATGTTTTCCAAACTTATAGTTGGTTTTTACATCCACAATAAAGAATTTACTCACACCACCAAAAGTGTCGCGATTCACATCGGTATTATCCAGACGACTATGCTGCCTACCACTATACCTTGCAGCAAGACTATAAGTCAGATTGTCACCTTGTCGGTAAGTTGCAACCGCCTTAAACATACTATGCGGAATACGTAAGGATTGATTTCCTTCCGTGGCTGGTGCCACATCATTTTTAATAATCTTAGCATCCGACAAAGTGAGGCTACCCATTAAATCCAACCCGTTAACAAACACATCTTGCCAATCCGTCGCGAATTCAATACCTGTTGTACGGATATGATCTACATTCTGCGTAAAGCTACACCCATCGGCATGCGTACAAATGCCAGTGTCATAAGGAATGGCACTGCCTGTTGTAAGCGTTTGCTTAATGAGTGCATCATATTTTTCCTCATTAAATAAACTCACGCGAAGTAAGCCATTGCCAAAACGACGCTCTGCTGTTAACTCTGCCGCAATCACTTCTTCAGGTTTTAAATTAGGGATGTTTTGCACATAATAAGTCACCGCTCCATTTTGTAACAGTTGGTACAGTTCATTTACGGTTGGAAAGCGATAGGCTTGTCCAAATGAAGCCCGGAAACCCCATTCAGGGGTTGGCTCAAAGCTCAATGAAACCTTCGGTGAAAATTTCGTCTTTGATTGACTATCAAAATCGACAATCACGCCACTAGAAGCTTGCTGTTGCCCGCTACTTGCTTGCCAATGCTCCCCGCGTAAACCTGTCGTTAATGCCCATTGTGGACTAATCTGCCACTTATCTTGCACAAATAGCGCCTGTGTTTGTGTTTTACCTTTAGCCGCACTATTCAATGCGCCTTTTTTAAAAACAGACCAATCAGCGGTTTCATATGTTCGGCTCTTTAACGCATAGTTATCGATATGATAACCAACATCAACTTCATGCGCTTTAGGTCTAAACGTACTACGCGCATCAAACACGGTCCAACCAGTTCCAGACAAATCTGCTGCTTTAGCACTGCGATCTATATAAGGGTTGCCAGAACCATTAGATCTATTTCTGAAGTCTTTTTGATAGTCATAATCAGATAACGTTAATTGCCAGTCAAAAAAACCTTTTGTGTCCGATTTCAAGTCAAATGCTTGCATCACATGAAAACCTTCTGACTCAGCTGGTCTTAGTCCAGAAACCCGATAATTATTGCCCTTAAACGTGATATTTCCGTTGTAAACCGTATTGCCTGCGGCATCTTTCAAGTAAGAATCAAAAGTCGTCTTACCATTAAAATCCCATAAACCAAGTGTGTAGCTAGCTTTAAGCGTTGGTGTGATGTCATAAGCACCTTTAAACTTAAACTGATCTTGACGTGTTTCTTCGATGCTATTCGCACCAAAAATAATGCGGTCTCTATCTTTTACATCCTTGTCCTGAAAAGCACCCGTCACAACTACACCACCGCCACCAGACGTTTGGGTTGCCGTTGAAAATCCCATTGGGTGGCCTTCATTCTCCAAGTGGTCAATGCCTAGCCAAAATGAAAAGTCATTAATTTTATTACCAATTGACGCTGAAAAATGCTGACCATTATAATTTTCGTCTGTGCCATACATTTCATAATTCTGACGAATCGCTTGCGCGTTAGCATGCACTTCAAACGTTGAAGGCATTCGCGTTTTAATACTCATCACACCGCCGAATGAGTTTCCAGCATAAATAGATGAGAAAGGACCGTACATCATACTAATACTCTCTATCTCTTCTGGTGAGACCATTCCCCAACGTGGTGGGTAAGCATAAGAGTTACCTAAAAGGTTGGATAGCAATACGCCATCTGCGTACAACATACTTTGTGCGCTCGATAATGTACCAATTGTTCTAGTGGCAATAATGCCATTCCGATCACCAATAAAGCGCTCTCGCACCTGAATACTAGGTAAATACTTAAGTGTTTGCGCTACTGTTGCTGCATTCACATTATTTTCTATTTGCTCCCTATCAAAAGTCTCTACTGTTGCCGGATGCTTTTGAATTCGGCTATCAATGRTTCGAGTCCCCTTTACCGTGACCGCCTCTAGCTCGAGTTCTCTCCCATCAGAAGAGTCAGCAGCCATTGCCAACACTGGTAATGCAACTAAAATAGCTGCAAGAATTTCCTTATGTTTCATTTTACTTCCTCAATTAAACGCTTCTGCATATGCGGYAAACGCATAGCAATAAATCACGAGTGGCAAACTGCCRACTCGACTCTTTAATTCATCTATTTAATTAAAGCTGAGGGGGTGCCTGTGCAGGCGGAGGAAGTACTGAAAAACGAGGGAGTACAGTTTGTGTATAAACCGTATCTTGTTGTGCTTGTGTGGTTAATAAAGCAACGATAACTGCATGTGGTGCTTCCAGCGTCGTATCAACACTCGAGTTTGTGCAGAATGGACAATGGTTCAGGTGATGTGCGATTGTTGCTGGAAATTGTGTTTCTTCTTCAACAGTAACGAACTCTGTTGCCAACTGATTGCCTTGGCTTGTTAACACTTGAATCGTGATGATCTGGCCATCTGTAGTACATATCTCTTGCACAAAGCTATTAATACCTTGCTCCGCTGCTAGCGCATACGAAATGCTAGGTGCAAGCGATGCAAAAATTACCGCAAATAATGCGGTTTTATGCACCCAACGAAATATTTTTTTCGACAACATGCGATAATTTTAGCATTATTAGTTAAAATCCTTCAACAACATAATATTAAAGGCACGTGATGGCAGCAGGAAGCTTATTAGCACTTTTAGACGATATTGTCACCATACTAGATGACGTTTCAGTCTTAACGAAGGTCGCTGCAAAAAAGACAGCTGGGGTTTTAGGTGATGATTTAGCCCTCAATGCAGAACAAGTATCARGCGTTTCTGCTGAACGTGAACTCCCTGTGGTATGGGCCGTAGCAAAAGGATCATTTCTTAATAAATTAATACTGGTGCCAGCCGCACTCGCGATTAGTTACTTCACCCCTTGGTTAATTACACCATTGCTCATGCTCGGTGGCCTTTTTTTATGTTTCGAAGGTTTTGAGAAAGTTTTCCACAAATTCTTACATAGCGAGGAAGAATTAGCCTCGCATGCAAAAAAACTAAAAGAAGCTGTAACGGATAAAAAGATCGATCTCGTTGCATTAGAAAAGGATAAAATTAAAGGTGCTATTCGGACTGACTTTATTCTATCTGCAGAGATTATTGTTCTTGCACTTGGTACGGTTGCAGACGAGGCCTTTATTAAGCAAGTTATCGTGGTCTCTATTATTGCCATTGGCATCACAATAACCGTCTATGGCTTGGTCGCTGGCATTGTTAAGTTAGATGATTTGGGCTTACATCTCATGCTAAAAAAAGGAAAAAGTTTTTTTCGGCAACTCCAGCGTAAAGTTGGACAAAAACTTCTCGCCTTTGCGCCTTACTTAATGCGTACATTAACCATTGTTGGCACCGCCGCAATGTTTTTAGTTGGCGGCAGYATTATTGGTCACGGCATTCCGCCACTACATCACTTTAGCCAGCATATTGTTGAAATYCTACAGGGGCTCCCCTCTATCGGAGGGTTTTTAGCTGTTGTATCGCCAATCTTAGTTGATGCAGCGATAGGACTGATGGCAGGTGCAATCAGTGTTGGTTTGTTCACACTGGTTACGCGAAAGCTAATGGGAAAAATGCACTAAAATTAAATATCGTCGTCTTCAGAGAAACGCTGCTCTTGAAATGGGAAAGCTTCGTTGTGGTAGCCACGAACTTCCCAGAAGCCACGCTTATCATGCTCGTGCAGCTCAATCGCCTTTAGCCACTTAGCGCCCTTCCAGGCATAGCGCTTTGGCACAATCATGCGGACAGGTCCGCCATGCTCTCGCGCTAAAGGTTTACCAAGCACACTATGTGCAATCAACACATCATCATCTAACAATGCATCCAAAGGTAAGTTAGTGGTGTAGCCATCATAGCCATGCATTGTCACAAACTTTGCCGTGTCCAGCGGCGCAGCCAAATCCAATACATCACGTACACGTACGCCCTGCCAATCCATATCTAACTGACTCCACCGCGTCACACAGTGAAAGTCAGAAATATCCGTTATATGATTAAGTGCTTGAAAGTCTGACCAGCTTAGTAGTAGTTCTTTTTCTACCAAGCCATAAACTTTCAACTGCCATTGGTCCAAAGGAATCTCAGGTTTAACACCCAAATCTAATACAGGAAAGTTAGTCACCCGCGTTTGCCCGGCAGGGACACGCTCGTTCTCTCCCACCTTACCTGCCGTATTTCCTTTTTTGGCAATGGCGATTTTACCTGCGATTAGTTTTTTCCAATCGGGCATTAGCTATCATTATCCTTTTTTAGGTTTGAAACTATCTAATAACAAAACCCCTACACCAACACTAATCGCGCTATCCGCGATATTAAATGCAGGCCAATATAGGCCATTTGCATGGAACGATAAAAAATCCACAACATAGCCTAAGGTTACGCGATCATACAAATTACCCAACGCACCACCYAGYACTAGYGCCAAACCCAAACTGAATAATTTTTCCGTGTGATGCTTTTTAAGCAAATACAGTATAAAGATACTCGCTATCGCGGCTACTGCGGTAAAAAACCACTTCTGCCAGCCACCTGCATCAGCGAGAAAGCTAAATGCGGCCCCTTCATTATGGTAACGCACCAAATCAAAAAATGAAGTCACAAACAACTTATCACCAAGTTCAAAAGCCTGTTGCGTCAGGTGCTTGGTGTACAGGTCTGCCACTAGCACAATCATGCTAATACTGAACCACTTTGTTAAATTATGCTTAAACATCGTGTATTACGCGAACCGTCTTGAGGCACTTGAGCCAAACAGATTGCTATGACAGCGTGAGCAAAGCGTGGGATGTTCAGCAATGGCACCAACATCCTCACGATAATGCCAACAACGACTACATTTCTCATGTSCACTGGCTGACACAACAATCTTCTGCTCAGCTTCACTTGCCACTTTGTGCAGAGTCACTTCTGATGCAATCATGACAAAACGCAAGCCATCACCCAAGCTATTCAATGCATCGAATGTTTTTTCTGGCACATGAAATGCGACTTCAGCCTGTAACGAAGATCCTACGGCTCCGGTGCCTCGCACGACTTCAATCTCCTTCATCGCTTCTGCTCTAATAGCACGAATCGTTTCCCACTTCGCTTTTAAACGACTTTCATATTCGTCATCACTAGCAGCACTAATCAAATCATCCGTTTTAGACCAATCATGCAACATCACAAAATCTTCAGTCTCTGGGTAAAGTGTTTGCCATACTTCTTCRGCCGTATAACTCAGCACTGGTGACATTAATCCAGCCAACACTTGTGTAACCTTGAGTAATACCGTTTGCGCGGAACGCCGATCCTGTGAATCTTCTGCATTGGTATACATGCGGTCTTTTAAGATATCAAGATAAAACGCGCCTAAATCTTCTGCACAAAAATGCTGCAATGCTTGACCTACGTGCTGTAATTCATACGCATCGTAAGCAGCCTTACATGTCGTAGACAAGTCGCTGAGTACGCCCAATGCATAGCGGTCAATTTCCAACAACTCATCATAAGGAACGGATTGTGTGGCCACATCAAAGTCAGCAACATTCGCCAATAAAAAGCGTAAGGTGTTCCGAATTTTACGATAACTATCTGCTACTCGTTTTAGAATCTCATCAGAAATCGTTAGTTCACCGGAATAGTCAGTGCTCGCCACCCATAAACGCAAAATATCCGCGCCATAGGTATCCATGATTTTTTGTGGGGCGACRACATTCCCTTTGGACTTGCTCATTTTGTAGCCTTTGCCATCGACGACAAAACCATGTGTAAGCAAGGCCTTGTAAGGCGCCCGTCCATCAATTGCACAGCCAGTTAACAAACTAGACTGGAACCAGCCACGGTGTTGATCGGAACCCTCAAGGTACAAGTCAGCTGGATAATTGAGTACTTCACGACGTTTAAGTACAGAGGCATGCGTTGTGCCTGAGTCAAACCACACGTCTAATGTATCCGTCACTTTTTTATACTGTTCCGCATTGTCTGGTGCGTGCTGGGCCAAAAAAGCTGCTTCATCGAGGGAGAACCAAGCTTCAACGCCTGTTTGCTCAACTAATAGACTCGCTTGCTCTAACAGCTCAGTCGTCTTCGGATGCAGCGCCCCTGTCTCTTTATGGACAAATAGTGGCATTGGCACACCCCAGTTCCGCTGGCGTGATACACACCAGTCGGGACGTGTTTTAATCATGCCTTCTAAACGCGCACGACCCCAATCTGGGAAAAATTCTGTGTTTGCTACAGCACTATTTGCATGATCCCGTAACGATTTCCCATCAACACCTTGCGTGTTCATGCCAATAAACCATTGGTGTGTTGCTAATTGCATTAATGGTGTCTTATGACGCCAACAATGCGGAAAGCTGTGGTTCATGCGTGCACTAGCAAGCAAGGTATTATTTTCTGTCATATGCGCCAGAATCACTCTATTTGCCTCTTTACGATTCAAACCACGAATGGGTTCAAATTCCACCATTTCACTTTCAAAAAACTTTCCATCGCCACCCATCAACACACGAGGCTTCTCTTCAGGGTAGTTTRCACGCATGACCAACCAGTCATCGTTACCATGTGCCGCAGCAGTATGGACCAAACCAGTACCCGCTTCCGTTGTCACATGGTCTCCACAAATGACTGGCACTTGGCGCGCATCAAATGGATGTTGCAATAACAAACCATTTAAAGCATCACCCTTGCAAGAACCTACTACYTTTGTATTTTCTTCTTCATAGCGGGCTAATGTWGCATCCGCTAAATCACGCGCCAAGATTAACAACCCTTTGCTAGTTTGTATCAAATCATAATCAAACTCAGGATGTACACTCACCGCCTGATTGGCAGGCAAGGTCCAAGGCGTTGTCGTCCAAATAACAACAAACGCATYCGCTGTCACTTCTGACCCAAAGGCTTTACTTAGRGCCGCGTTATCCGCCACCTTGAAGCCAACATCAATCGCTGGCGAATTGACATCCTCRTACTCCACCTCAGCTTCAGCCAATGCGGAACCACAGTCAGTACACCAATGGACAGGTTTACTACCTTGATAGAGATAGCCACTTTGATGAATATTACCCAAAGCACGCATAATATCGGCCTCAGTTTTGAAATCCATCGTTAAGTATGGGTTGTCCCAATCACTCAACACACCAAGACGTACAAAATCTTTCTTTTGCTTTTCCACTTGCTCAGCAGCATAGTCACGACAAAGTTCACGAAACTTAGCGGGATCAATATTTTTACCGTGGTTTTTCTCAACCACTAATTCAATTGGCAAACCGTGGCAATCCCAGCCCGGCACATATGGCGCATCAAAACCACTCATGGTTTTAGATTTAACAATAATGTCTTTTAAGATTTTGTTAACGGCATGGCCAATATGAATATCACCATTAGCATACGGCGGACCATCATGCAGAATAAATTTCTTTGCACCTTTTCGTGCTTCTCGAATTTTCTGATAAAGCTTTTTGTCTTGCCAAGTTTTCAGCCACTCAGGCTCACGCTTCGCTAAATTACCGCGCATTGGGAAAGGCGTACTTGGCAGGTTAAGTTTGTACTTTTCGTTATTACTGTCGGTCATGCTTATTTTCTAATCTATATTTACTGAATGTGTTTTAAAAAAGTCTTGCGCCTTTTCTACATCTAGCGCAATTTGTGCTTTGAGTGCATCTAAGCCATCAAATTTTATTTCGTCACGTATTTTGTGGAAAAACTGCACATGCACATGCTGATCATACAAATCACCATCAAAATCAAACACATACACTTCCAGCATTAATTTAGGGATACCACCTATTGTTGGTCTTACCCCTAAATTTGCCACACCATTACGCCCGCCTAATTTTACCGCATAAACCCCTGCAAAGGCAGGGCGTTCATGTCGCATATGCACATTTGCCGTAGGGTAGCCCAATTGCCTACCACGCTTGGCACCATGCACCACCTTGCCGCTAATGCTGTAAGGACGCCCCAACAAGCGTTCCGCCTGCATCAGGTCACCAACGGCAAGCGCATTTCTGACTAAAGTACTCGAAACGCGAGCACCACCCACTTGCACCTCAGGGAAGTCAATCAATTCAAAACCAGCTGCAATTAAGTCTTGTACCGTCCCTTTTCGTTTAGCGCCAAAACAAAAGTCGCCACCAACTAAAATGGTGTTTGCCTTTAGCGAATCTCTTAGCACTTTATGCATAAAATCTTGTGCTGTGATGGTAGAAAACGTTTGATTAAAGCGCAAGACAAAAACATCTTCCACACCGGCTTCTTTAAAATACTCTAGCTTCTCTCGCAATGAAGAAAGACGTGCTGGCGCATTTTGCGGCATAAAGAACTCACGTGGATGCGGCTCAAACGTCATGACCGCAGGCCTAATTTGTTGTCCTTTGGCAATATCAATGGTTTTAGCTAGTAAGGCTTGGTGGCCTAAGTGCAGGCCATCAAAATTGCCAATAGCCAATGCACGTGACAAACCGCTAGGTATTCGCGAATGTTTAGATGAAGGGACGTGTCTATAAATTTGCATTATTAATCGCTCATTCAAATTTCCGTACGGCGCATAAAATCTTTTACACGAATACCCATTAACCAAAGCGCGGTGAAATATACACCAACGCCTAATAACAACAAGCCGATAAGCCTCATCACTTTCTCTAACAATGATAGGCATGACGGCAGTTTTACCAGCTAGCGCAAATTCAATAGCTGCTTTGCCTAAGGCATAGGCATGCTCGACGTCTGATTTTGAGGAAATATGCCTTGCTGAGCGCTGTAAATAATCTGCTAATGCTCAGTGATATTTATAGCCTAGTTCTTTTTTTATAAGGTCGGCAAGTATTGGGGCAACGCCGCCTAATTGTTTGTGTCCAAAAGCGTCAACGGAAGCTGATCCGCTAATGTTTCGACCTGTCTCATAACGAGCGCCTTCCGATGCGACAAT
>NVTX01000033.1 GCA_002401735.1 Methylophilaceae bacterium
ATCTAACTTATTTTTACCCACCACTTCGCGAATAGCAGTTTCTGCTGCTGACATGACGGCCGCATCTGTCGAACGATTGTTAAACAGATAATCTTTCGCATTTTTAAGGTTATATTGCACCGCAAATTGCAGTTCAATAATATTTTCATCCTCTGTCAGCATCAATGCTTCTTTGGCTATTATCGATTTTGTGCCGTTAGCACCACTTCGATAACCAACCTCTAAGCGACGCACTTGCTCCATATTGACAACCGTTACCGTTTCAATCGGAAATGGCCAATGCCATCTTGGCCCAGGCTCCGTAGCTTCAATGTATTTACCGAACCGTTGTTTTACACCTAACGACCCTTGATCAACAATATAAAACCCTGTTGCTAGCCAAATAACAGCAACCAACAATATGATGGGGATAATGGGCAAATTAATTGGCGCAATACTGGTTGGAGGCGGACTACTACCATTGCTTCCATTACCTCCATTTTTTCCAAAAAGATTATTAATCTTTTTGCTTAAATCACGAAAAACCTCATCCAAATCTGGAGGTCCTTCGTTATTACGTTGTGCCCAAGCAGGAATTTTCATTTTTGTTTACTCCAAATTTTCCAATAACGATGTTAAATAATAGTGATGCCTAATAATTAGGCATAAGCACTTTTCTCTGTTCTTAATTTTTTCAAGTACTCATGATGTTCTTGCAATGCTAACCTAACATATTCCATACCTTCACCCGTTTTAGCTGAAGCACGTATTCGAACAATTTTACCATGTTCATCACGATCAAAGCCGGCTTCGCAGTCCATTCTGTCAATTTGATTTAAAATCAAAATTTGCTGAACCTTCTCCGCACCAATGTCATGCAATACTTTATTCACTTGTGAAACTTGTGCCTCACGGTTGGTACTAGCCATATCAACGACATGAAAAAGCAAATCAGCCTGCACAGCTTCYTCTAATGTCGCCCCAAAAGCTTCTATCAGCGTTGTCGGTAAATGTTTAATGAAACCCACGGTATCAGACATAACGACTGGCACTGAGCCATAACCTTCTAACTCAGGTAAATGCATTTTGCGCGATGTTGTATCCAGTGTGGCAAACAATTGATCTGCCGCATAAATATCAGATCTCGTTAAACGGTTAAATAAGGTTGATTTACCCGCATTGGTATAACCCACCAATGAAACCGCCATCAGGTTTGAACGTTTGCGTGCCCGTCTCTGCATCCCACGTTGCGCTTTGAGTTTTGTCAGTTTTTCCCGCAATTGCTTAATGCGCACACGCAGCAAGCGTCGGTCCAACTCCAACTGAGTTTCACCTGGACCACCACGCACACCAATACCACCTTTTTGACGTTCCAAATGGCTCCAGCCCTTTACGAGCCTTGTTGAAAGGTGTTCCAATTGCGCAAGTTCAACTTGCAACTTACCTGCATGACTTTGTGCACGCTGTGCAAAGATGTCCAGAATCAGGCCTGTTCTATCAACAACTCTTGCTTCCAGAAACCGCTCTAAATTACGCTGTTGCGACGGGCTTAAATCATGATTAAAGGCAACCAGCTTGGTTTCGCTGGATGCTAACATTTCTTTTAAATCTTCAGCTTTACCCGACCCGATAAAAAACTTYGCATCAGGMACGCTTCTTTTSGCTTCYACTGTGCCGAYTATCTTYAGCCCAGCCGTCATCACAAGCTGTCTCAGCTCATATAGACTTTCTTCGTAATCTGGCTCATTAAAATCTAYGCTGACGAGAATAACAGCGTCTGTAATCTCAGGTCTATCCAGCATAAAGTTGGCTCATATTCAAACTAAGATTCTTCCTGATCAGGGATCGTCATCGCAACAGCTCGCGCGGGCACAATGGTAGAAATTGCATGTTTATATACCATTTGTGTCACCGTGTTTTTCAACAAAATAACATACTGATCGAAGGAATCTACTTGCCCCTGTAGTTTAATACCATTCACCAGATAAATTGAAACTTGCACATGTTCTTTTCTCAGTGCGTTCAAAAATGGRTCTTGTAGCATTTGGCCTTTGTTGTTCATTCTTTACTCCTTGTAATTTTAATAATATCGGAGATAGCTCTTTTTATGAATTATCCGTCACGGTAAGACTATGATTGCGCTTTTTTGTTCGAATTTCAAGAGCAAAACCAAGTTTTTTACTATAAATAAGGTTTCATTCTGTCTAGCACTGTTTCYTTRCCTAAAATCGCCATCACTTGATCAATACTCGGCGACTGTGCAATCCCTGCCAGCATCACGCGCAAAGGCATCGCAACCTTAGGAAACTTAAGGGAATTTTCCTTCACAGCCCCACTAATAACCGCCTGAATATGCTCAACAGTCCACGTCGTTTCTTTCAGTTTGTGATACAACGCTTCCATGACCGGTTTAATTTCTGACGTAATATGTTTTTCAACATCAGCTTTATTGGCTTCTGGCATCTGATAAAAATAAGCAATATCTGCCGCCAACTGATTTAAATTATTCGCGCGCACCCTATAAAGCTCAAGTACGCTTTTTATGGGCGGCTCTGYTTGGATAGTCACRCCTAACTTAGATAATCGCTGACCAATYTCTTCTGACAACACATCTAGACTTGATATTTTGATGTAATGTGCATTTAACCAATTCAATTTTTCAGTATTAAACTGAGCGGCAGATGGCGTAATGTTGTCCAAACTAAACCACTCGCAAAACTGTTGCATGTCAAAAATCTCTGCATCACCATGACTCCAACCTAATCTTGCCAAATAATTCAACACRGCTTCTGGCAAGTAGCCATCCTCATGATATTGCATCACACTGACMGCYCCATGGCGTTTAGATAGCTTCTGYCCATCATTACCTAAKATCATCGAYAGATGYGCATACTGAGGTATTGTTGCACCTAGCGCATTTAACATATTAATCTGGCGCGGGGTGTTGTTCACATGGTCATCCCCACGAATGACTTGTGTAATGCCCATTTCCCAATCATCAACCACGACACAGAARTTATAAGTAGGYGTRCCATCRCCACGCGCAATCACTAARTCATCYAAYTCAGCATTGGCAATTTCTATTTTACCTTTCACTAAATCAACCCAAGAAACAACACCATCTTGCGGATTCTTAAAACGAATAACCGGCTGCACGTCAGCAGGCACTTCAGGGAGGRATTTYCCTTCCTCTGGCCGCCACTTYCCATCATAACGCGGCTTTATYCCTTGCTGCATTTGCTGCTCACGCAACACGCTCAAKTCYTCCTTGCTGCTRTAACAGTAGTAGGCATCACCAGAGGCTAGCAATTTATCTAAGTTTTTTTGATAACTTTCYAAGCGCTGCATTTGATAGAACGGGCCCTCATCATGGTCTAAACCTAACCATTTCATCCCATCGAAAATAGCTTGCACCGCTTCTGGCGTACTACGTTCAACATCAGTGTCTTCAACACGCAAAACAAACTGACCACCATGTCTTTTGGCATACGCCCATGAAAAAAGRGCTGTGCGAGCACCGCCAACATGTAGAAATCCCGTTGGGCTGGGYGCGAATCGAGTACGTACTGTCATAATATAATTACTAAAAATCTAAAAAKCGCATTCTATCACGCAACCCTYAMCCYACTTTAATTTCGACAAAAGTTGTGACAAAACAAATTTAAGWRAATTMTATAAATATGGTTTATATTTCAATGATTTACTGTTGTGRATTAAATTAACTTATGATATACATTAGATAACTAGCAATTATTTAGCTAACTGTTACATTAATGATAAAACTATTTCAAAGCATTTTCGGACAAAAGACTGAGAAGGAGTCTCAAAAACTCACCACTTGGATGTCTGACCTCWCRGATGTTGATGACCTTCCAGYGCTTCAACTATCAACGCAACACCTCGCCGTACTGATGAATGAAGAGTCACTCACGACTAATCAAAAATTTGATTTAATCATCTCGCTTGAAGAACTGAATCAACAGCGCTTAGATAGACTATCAACACAGTTTTCTGGTTTGTCTAATATAAAACCCGAGCTTGAAACCAATATTGCAGAAACATGCTATAGCTATTGTCGGCAAGTCTATATCTTTCATCTCAAGACCATTGAGCAGGTGATTAACCCCATCAAAATTAAGTTAGAAGAAGGTGAACAACTTTTACTCATTGCAAGAGCAATTAATGCAGCAACCAACATGCTCAAATGGCGAGCATTTGTTCAACAAAACCCACCGACTAAAGTGTGGCAACAAATTTATTTGCTTTATAAAATTGCTTACAAACAAAATCTATTAAATATTCCTGTCGAGCTGTTTCCACTTAGCCCAGCAACGACACTTTCTGCCTTTATTGTCCAGATATGCATGTTTGGCCAATTAAAAAATACCAGTTTAGAAAAGCAGCATGTCGAAACGGCAATAAAAGTGATTCGCGCATGGATAACACATGCACACATTAGTCTTCAGCATAACCCTGAGCAGTACTTATTTTATATCGACTTAGAACAAGATGTTGCCGCAACTCGCTTGCGTAAGCACGAACCAAATGAAAATTGCCGTTATTGGGAGTTAGACGATTTAGAAAAGCGCCTAATGGTTGCCATCACGGTGACTGAGCGTGGTGAGTTCCCTGACAGCCTGATTTTTTCTAAAATCAACAACCCACAATTATTGAATGAAACGCTTTCGATCTTGCATGCAGAGTGGACCAAACAACAATATGTGCGGCAACGGCGTGGCGAAGCACGTGAAGCAACTTCAAAAAATGCTAAAGTCAAAGCAGGCATTTTCGACATATGTGACCAAGTCTTACATGCCAATCAAATTAGTAATGGACTAACGTTATCTAGGCAGGGAAAATCATTGGATGAGTTTTTCTTAGGACACCATACATTGGGTAGCCTAACGGTTGATAGTGGGTCGTTAGACACGTGGATTATTACCGATCAAAGCGAACATGGGCTTGGCGCACGTGTTAATAAATACGCRAATACGCTTGCCCGCCCTAAAAAGTTAATTGCATTGGTATTTGATGACGATCCAACCAAAACTTGCTTGGGCATTATCCGAGCAGTGAAAGCAACCCAAGGCAATCAATTAAGGGTTGGCATTGAAATCATTTCAAATCTTGCGGTATGGTCTCAGTTAAAACCAACGTACGAAAATAATTCTTTTGCTAAGACCATTTCCCAACCAAGTGAAGATCGCCACGGTGCGCACTTGCACACAAATTTATTCCCAGCCATCTATTTGCCTAAAGAACCAGGCATATCTGAGCAAGCATCAATGATCCTACCAAAAATAAACTTCAACCCTAATGCACAATATACAGTTTATGTTGGGGGRAAAACAAAACGAGCCGAATTAGAYTCGCCTATCGAATCATAYGATGATTGGGTAAAAGTTGCCGTTGGTTTTTAATTRATAATGATGCATCTCATCGCAATCAAGCACWAGGAGTCGAAATGAACATACATACTGGGGAAGTTTATGGCAAACAAACATCAAGCAAATTTGTCATGTATAACGTGCTTAAGGTGAGTAAAGCCAGCGTGACATTACAAAACATTGAYAACCCTCTRAGCTTATTTGAAACAACRTCACAGAAGCTCTCAAGTTCTGGTTATGTCCGTATTAGCCAAAAGCCTTATATCGAAATGTCAAAAACAAAGGTTAAATCTAAACGACGTAAAGCAGTGACTAAAACCACTCGTTGCCCTTACACATTGGACTTTTTAGAATCCCGTGCTGACAGCGAACGACCAGCACCCATACTGCCTGATTTATTTGATTAGTTYCCCTACTTGGGACCATCGATTAAATCATGCCAATTCGCTNCAAAAGCAGACCCYCGCTAGGGYAACTTGGCGATACAAACCTTACTTTCGGTAATGCAGCGTACAAACGCATYTAGCCTTCCAGCCACAGCTTTGTAAAAAAGATGGTTGCGACACCYAGTAAAATAAGGGCAATTTGCTGCAGTGTATCTTTAATCGCTGTGCGCTTATGCAAACCTGGAATTAAATCTGCCACYGCCACGTACAGCATACTTGCCACRGCCAAACTTAATATATAAGGCACCCACGCTTGCATGGTTTGGAGTGCATAATAAGCTAACAAACCACCAACTAAAGTCGCTAAGCTTGAAAACATATTAAACAGCAAAGCTTTCTTTTTGCTATATCCCGAATGTAACAGAATTAAAAAGTCACCTATTTCTTGTGGAATCTCATGGGCGATAATAGCCAGCGCTGTCACCAGCCCCAACTGAATATCCACCATAAATGCAGTCGCAATCAGGATGCCATCAACAAAATTATGAAAAGTATCACCAATCATAATCATCATGCCGCTACGGCCATGATCATGATCATACTGGGGTGTTTCTTCTACAGCATTTGATGATGCTAACTTAGCATTAGTCTTTACCGAGTCACCAGCCACATTGTCTGGGCAATGTGCTTCATCATGCAATGCATGCGCTTCGCAATGATCTCCATGGCAATGGCGCCACAATACCAGCTTTTCTAAAGTAAAAAACAATAAAATACCTAGCAGAATAGTACCAGTCATAGCCTCTACATTAGTCGCCACTTCAAATGCATGTGGTAAAAGCTCTAGGAACACAGCACCTAGTAACGCGCCAATTGCATAACTAACCAGCAATGGCACCCATTTCCGTTGCGCCTTCAGGGCAAATATTGCGGCAATCAGCACACTCAGCAAGCCGCCAAATAAACTCGCGGCAATAATCCAAGCTAGYGGAGACATCTCAATCAAAGTCATTATATTCAACCATCCTAGTGAGCGCGCATTATATATGAATCAGGCAGCTAACCATATCATCGTTGCCATTCGCCCAGTATTTTTATCACGTCGATAAGAAAAAAATTGGTCTGGGTTTGAATAAGTGCATAACACTTCACCATAGACCCCCATGACACCTAAGACACTTAGGCGCTGTTTAGCGATTTGGTAGAGATTGCCCAACCACTTATCGCCAGCTGGTTTAAAAGCGTTTTCTGCTTGACTATCTTTATCGATAAATTGCTGACGCACTTCGCCGCCCACCTCAAAAGCAGCAGGACCAATAGCGGGGCCCAACCATGCGACTATATCCCCTGCGGAAACTGGCATTGCTTTAACTGCCTCTTCTATTACACCGTCACATAGGCTTCGCCATCCAGCATGTACTGCTGCAACAGCAGTGCCAGCCTTGTCACACAACAATACAGGCAAACAATCCGCTGTCAGAGTGACACACACCACATTTTTTTCCGTTGTAAAACTAGCATCGGCATCTTCCTTACTACCACTGACAGCAGCATCTATCACACGTACACCATGCACTTGATTAAGCCACGTCGGCTCCCTAGGCACAAAAGCATTAAGTAACGCTCGGTTGCTTGCAACATGCTGAGGATTATCTTTCACATGAGCACCTAAATTCAAATGGTCATACGGCACCCCACTCACACCACCCAAGCGCGTGGTCTGTATCGCATGCACGTTGCTTGGCACTGGCCACTTAGGCATGATAAAAGCATCTGCAAGACTGTCACGCATCGTCTAGCAATTCATCATCCAACAAATCCTCGCCGTCAATATCTTCGTCCAAGTTTTTACTCTCGTCCCCGACATACAAGCCATTTGCATCAACAAAAAGATTGAAAGATCCGTCACTTTCTGGCGCCTCTTCATGACGCATGGCCTCTAACAATATYCTCATATCTTCGGCCAAATCAATTTGCCATTCCATAAACACGTTCGTGACAGGGTGGATTAARCCTAACTTAATCGCATGTAATGCTTGGCGTTTAAAACCCGATACAGCCTCTCTAAGCACTTCATCCATGAGTTTATGCGGAATAATATTGCCAATTCCGTACGAGGGATCCCCCACGATAGGTGCTTTTAAATATTGTAGATGCACCCGAATTTGATGCGTGCGTCCTGTTTCTAAGCGGCAACGCATATATGTATGCGTTGCAAAGCGTTCTAACACTTCATAATGAGTAACCGCAGGCTTACCTGTCCGCAGTACAGCCATTCTAGTCCTAGCATGCGGGTGACGGCCAATTGGTTGGTCCACGGTGCCATTCCGCCAAACCTGRCCCCAAGCAATGGCGCGGTACTCACGCTTAACTGTCCTTGCTTGCAACTGACGGACTAAACTGGTCTGTGCTTCAAGCGTTTTAGCAACCACAAGTAAACCACTTGTTTCTTTATCTAAGCGGTGCACAATGCCGCAACGAGGAATATCAGCTAGTACAGGGTAATGAAATAGCAGCGCATTGAGTAAGGTTCCGCCCCAGTTGCCAGMGGCAGGGTGAACGACCAAYCCGGCAGGCTTATTAACCACCAACAAAGCATCATCTTCRTAAACAATATTTAAAGRRATGTCTTCTGGTTTAAAAGCATTTTCCTGTAAATTTGGAGGCGGATTRATTTCCACCTGCTCTCCTCCCCACACTTTTGTCTTAGCGGTCGTCGTTTTACCATCCAAACGRACTAAATCTTCTTTAATCCATGCTTGCAAACGGCTACGCGAATGCTCYGGCAACATTTTCTGYAATGCCAGATCTAAACGGCGGCCGCCTAAATTTTCAGGGATGATGAATGTTTGGTTTGTACTTTGTGTCATTTTCTAATGCTTAATTTACGGATGCTTACGTTATAATAGCGCAACTATTATTTGGCAGATTTACTTGTGAAACGTATTTTACCGCTTATTCAATCTTTAGCTTTAGCTTTATTTTTAACTAGCCTCTTAGGAGGCTGTGCAATCTTTGGCGATCCAACAGAACTCGATGATACGAAAGGTTGGCAGGCACGGCGCATTTATGAAGAAGGTGCGCTAAGAATGGCAGATCAAAATTATGATGAAGCACTGCGTTATTTTCAAGTGCTAGAGTCTCGCTTCCCGCATGGCAAATATGCAACCCAAGCACAAATGGAAATTATTTATGTGCACTTTAAAAAAGATGATCCCGTATCAACCCTCGCTGCTGCAGACCGGTTTATTAAGCTTCACCCAAACCATAGAAACGTAGATTATGCTTATTACCTCAAAGGGTTAGCGACATTTAATGAGCGCGGCGTATTTGAAAAACTGACCAAACAGCAAATTAATGACCGCGACCCTAAAACACTCAAGCTATCTTTTGCGGCATTAAAAGAACTGGTCGACCGCTATCCAAACAGTCGGTATGTAAAAGATGCAACATACCGTATGATTTATATCGTTGACACACTAGCGCAACATGAAATGCATGTGGCACGCTACTATATGAATCGAAAGGCCTACTTAGCAGCGCTTAATCGTGCGAAATACGTACTTGAGTATTATCCAAAATCAACATCTGTWGAAGAAGCGCTAGTCGTGATGGTAAGCGCCTATGATTATATGGACTTAGCCGACTTAAAAAATGAYAGCATGCGTGTACTYAAAACGAATTAYCCAGAAAACCCGTTAATCTCAGGAAAAATTGTGCAAGATGAACGGGTTTGGTGGAAATTCTGGGAAAGTCTGTAGTTAAACAGGCTCATGCTCTGCAAGGTACTTAGGGTCCGCTTTTTCTATCCAAATATAAAAGAACTCTCGTACCGCCTCTAAAAATCGTTGTTTTAAATCATCCAAACTGAATAAGGGTAACGTAACGTCTACCGCCATGCGATAAGCAACATTATTTTGAATGGGAATATCACGTAAGCGCAGCAATACAATTTTTGCGAGCTTTACCTTTGCCTGAATGGCCTCTTCTACCAAGTTCTGTTGTTGCAAATCTAAGGAATAGTCTCTGATAAGTTTATTCTCTTGCTCATCTAGCGTTTCCGCACTTAATGCGTCTATTGCTGGCCACTCTAATGATGCTGGCAGTGCTTTAAAGTTTTCCGAATCCAAGTCAAACCCGTAAGTTTCACTAATTCTCGCGATAGATTTAATATCTCCCACCCAGAATGGATAGAATTCACGTGCAAAATTRAGTTGYTTTTGACGRTCAATATTCTCTTCAATTTTGATCATCGCTTGCAATGCCTTRCCATAATCAAYGCGRTYATCTTTYCCTTCTAGYARCACGCTGAATTTTCTAATAAACTCAGTTCGTAGTGCCAATGCATYTGATTCAACACCTTTTGTTTGTAAAAACTTAGCATAGGCATTAATTGCTTGTTTTTGTTTATCTTCATCCATACTTGCCCCCTAAATAAAATTCAAACTGCAGGCCTAGCGTAGACCCATTCAGGCAGCAAGTAAAGTAGTAGTGATAAGCAACGTTATACAGGCGTCTAAAATCACTTCCGTTTTTTGTTTTCTTTGTCTTTTTTAGCTTTCAACTCAACACGGCGCGCGGTTTTACGTCTACGCATGGTAACAATTCCTTCACCAGACTTTCTTTTTTCTACCGTATCCGCATATGGATTATCTCCCTGCTTAAATTGCACTCTTAAGGGGGTACCCACTAACTGGAAGGTTTTACGAAAAATCCCTTCTAGAAAGCGCTTGTAACTATCTTTCACACCCTTAAGATGATTGCCATGTACAACCACAATTGGTGGGTTCACACCACCTTGATGTGCATAACGTAGCTTAGGTCTAATCCCTCTATTAATCGGGGGTTGATGCTGGCTGACAGCATCAGACAATACTCTAGTCAACTGGGGTGTTGCAAGCTTAGCAAAGGCGGCTTTAAATGCGCCATCAATGGAAGTAAATAGTTCAGGCAGCCCTTTTTTACGTAAGGCAGATATATAGTGAAATTTAGCAAAGTCTAAAAACATTAACTTACGGTCTATTTCTTTCTTAACCCAATCGCGTTCTTCTTCTTTCAAGCCATCCCATTTATTAATAGCAACAACCAATGCGCGGCCAGCATCTAATATATAAGCAGCCACATGTGCATCTTGTTCGGTAATGCCTTCTTGTGCATCTACCACTAACACAGCAACATTTGCATCTTCAATGGCCTGCATSGYYWKKWCAACTGAAAATTTCTCTATCGATTCGAAAACCCGCCCACGTTTACGTACACCAGCCGTATCGATAATCGTGTACTTTTTACCTTCTCGTTCTAATTCAGCGTAAATAGAATCACGAGTAGTCCCTGCTTCATCAAAAGCGATCATTCGTTCTTCGCCAAGCATTGCATTGACTAACGTTGACTTACCAACGTTTGGTCTACCGACAATGGCAATTTTAGGATTGCGRTCTTTTAATTTTGAATCATCCGCATCAGGCTCAGGAAACTCCTCCAAAGCTAATTCAATCAAATCTTTTACACCCTCACCATGTGCAGATGAAATCGACAGCGGGTCRCCCAACCCTAATGCATAAAAGTCTGCACTAACGATTGCCTTTTGCATCCCTTCCGTCTTATTAACCACCAACAGTACAGGTCGCTGTGACTTTCTCAGCTTATCTGCAATGGTATATTCTTCAGGCGTAAGACCAGCACGGCCATCCACCAAAAAAATCACTAAATCAGATTCATCAATCGCTAATAACGTTTGGCGAGCCATTTCTTTTAAAATGCCAGTATCCGCAGTTGGCTCAAAGCCACCCGTATCAATGACTAAGTATGGCTGGCTGGCGCCGATTCCACGACCATAATGACGATCACGCGTGAGCCCAGGAAAATCCGCAACTAAGGCATCACGGCTCTTAGTTAAACGGTTAAATAATGTAGATTTGCCGACGTTTGGACGGCCTACAAGAACAATAGTAGGTAACATATTTACTCAACAGACAAGGCGTATAAACCGCCGTTACGCGTAGCAGCGATAAGCTGTGAAGAGGAGTCTCCAGCAATCAATGACATCACTGGATTATCATCAATTTTAGTGCGTGCTGAAAATTTACCATCCTCAAGCCTTAAAAAGTGCACATAACCCTCCAAATCACCAACGGCAATAAGCTCACCCATTACCAAAGGTCTGGTTAAGCGCCTATTAAGCAAGTCTCCCTGCCGCCAAAAGGTTCTACCTGTCGTGTAATCTAGTGAATAAATTGACCCTAAGGCATGAGACACATAAATTTTCTCATCAGCAACATCCATGCCGCTATAACTTGAAATTTGTCGGTTCCAAAGCACTTTACCATTCACCCGATCCACGGCGGCAACACGGCCTTGATAAGCTACGGCATAAACGACTGGGCCAGCCACAACTGGCAAGCTTGTAATATCAGCAATGCGCTCAATTTCCGTAACGCCTTTTGGCACCGCGACTGTTGCTTCCCATAATAGTTTGCCATTGTCTGCACGAACAGCAACCATTTTCCCGCCGGAAAATCCAGCATAAACGGCACCACCATCTACGACGACTCCAGCACTACTACGTAAACTCAGCGCGGGAACTTTACGTTCATACAMCCATTTTCGGCTACCATCTGCGGCATCCAGCCCATAAATTCGATTATCCCCGGATCGTACAATCACCATACTGTCAAAGTAACGTGGTGCACTTAACACCTCACTCRACAATTGAGATTTCCAAACAAGTTTTCCACTCACGTCATAAGCAACCACTTGCCCTCTATTGGTACCGACCAACACTAAACCGCCACCGATGCCTACGCCACCACTGATGGTTTCTTCCGCATTAACACGCCACACTTGATGTCCATTTTCAGCATCCAACTTAGCCAAGTCTCCTTCTGCGTTAACRGCATAAACAAATCCAGCTTCTAGTGCAGGGGTATAGTCATATCGTTGTGTGTCTCCAAGCTGGCTAGACCATACTAGTTTAACCGTCTTGCTAGACGTGATTTCTTTAAGCTCAGCAGGTGGATTCGGTGGTTCACGTCCAAAAACTCTATCCGCTAAATCTAGCCTTAGCTCAGTTAACAAAGTACAGCTGGTCAAAAATAACGCAACGGCAAGCAAACAAATATTTAATAATTTACAATGGTTCATGCAACGGTCTCAACTAGCTTCCCAGTGAGTCGAGTTTTTGTTTTGCAAACAAATGTAAACGACCCTCTACATCTAAATTTGCTAATGCACTTTCATAAGCTTGCTTTGCTTCAGCTACTTTGCCTTGCGCCATATAAATGTCTCCTTGCAGGTTATCTTTCAAACCCACATAACCCGGATCAACATTAGCAGACAATACTTTCTCAGCACCAGCATAATCCTTCTCATCCAACAACAATGTTGCTAACTGCAAACTAGCAATCGCCTGAACTGAGCTTTCTTGTGCATTCGTGATGGCCCATTCAAGTTGAGACTTTGCACTTTCAATATCTGAAGCGGCAAAATTACTTTTTGCTAATAGAACAGCGGCGCGCCCTGCATAAGGCGTTCCAGAATAATTATCCATTAATTTAGCGGCTTCGGGCTTAATCAAATCAACTTCTGCTGTATCCAGCTGCATTAAGCTTTGATAAATATCGGAAGCTTCAACTGCTTTTTTATGTTGAAAGTATTGATAACCTTGCCATGATGCATAAGCCACAATCACTAGCAATATTAAACTAATCGTCAGCCTGCCATTTTTATCCCACCATACTTTGAACTCGTCCAACTGTTCTTGATCTTCTAAATCTAACGCCATCTTTTATCCTAAATACTTAATCTAAAAATTTTTAAATTTAACCAAACCTATTTTTGGCCTGGAATCGCTTTTAATAAATCCTGTGTATACAACTGTTGTGGCGATGTATAAATCTTATCCACATCCCCTTGCTCCACTATTTTACCTTGATTCATCACAACCACTTCATCTGCAACATGTCTCACCACGCGCAAATCATGTGTAATAAAGAGGTAACTCAACTGCATTTCTTTTTGTAACTCTTTAAGCAACAGTAAAATCTGTGCTTGCACAGATACATCTAATGCCGAAACAGGCTCATCACAGACCACAACTTCTGGTTTCAATACRAGTGCTCGYGCAATCCCTATCCGCTGACGTTGACCACCCGAAAAYTGATGAGGGTATTTTTTTGCATCATCCACGCTTAAGCCCACACGCTCTAGCATTTGATATACTTTTTGTAATTGTACTTTCGGGCTACCCAAGCGATGAATCAACAAGCCTTCACCAACGATTTCACCCACACGCATCCGTGGATTAAGCGAAGCAAATGGGTCTTGAAAAACCATCTGCAAATTTTTACGCACCTTGCGCAAAGCATTACTATTTAACTGAGTAAGAGATTGCCCATGAAACAACACCTCACCACTGTCGAAAGGTAGCAATTGTAACAGACAACGTGCCAAGGTGGACTTACCACTACCAGATTCTCCGACAACAGCAAGCGTAGCCCCTTTTTTAAGCGTAATACTGACATCATCCAGTGCTTTTATCTTCGTCCGCCCAAAACCAAACTTACCACTACTTTGTGTATAGTGTTTAATTAAATGGTTAGCCTCAAGAATCACCTCACCCTGCATCCCAACAGCCGTCATACCGCAGCCTCATCTTCAGCTAGCCAAGCATAATCAATCGGCTTTAATTCTTTTTTACCTGCCACATCTGGCACACAAGCTAATAACGCTTTCGTATAAGGATGTTGGGGCTTCTCTAACACCTGCTTTTTGGTACCCGCCTCGACAATTTCACCTCTAAACATCACAATCACATCATCCGCAATATCAGAAACCACGCCAAAATCGTGTGTGATAAACAACATCGCCATTTTCATCCGACTTTTCAGCTCTTCTAACAACGTTAAAATTTGCGCCTGTACGGTCACATCCAAGGCTGTTGTCGGCTCATCCGCAATTAACAATGCTGGTTCGCAAGCAATACTCATTGCCACCATCACGCGCTGTCTCTGGCCTCCAGACAACTCATCAGGATAGCTATTAGCGCGGCTTGCCGGAATACCTACTTGCGCAAGCAGGCCTTCAACTCTTAATCTCAATGCCATGCCTTTAAAACCTAAATGTGCAGTTAACACCTCTCCAATTTGGAATCCCACGGTTAATACAGGGTTGAGAGAAGTCATAGGCTCCTGAAAAATCATGCCGATTTGAGCGCCTCTTATTTTTTGCATCGCTTTATTATCAAGCGTCATTAAATCCACACCATTAAAAAAGATGTTCCCGGTCGCTATGAGCTGATTCGAAAGCAAACCCATAATCGTCAGTGCCGTTAAACTTTTGCCACTGCCTGACTCACCCACGATACAAGTGGTTTTTCCGGCAGACAGCTTAAACGAAGAACCCTTCACTAAAAATCGTGAGGGTTCCTTTTTCAATGACACATTTAAGTGCTCTACGCTTAAAATTTCAGTCATCATTGATGGATCAAAGCAATTGGCTCTCGCTTACTCGGAGCCCGAGTCTGGCTACGAGCCTCACAACGTCGCGGTAGCGGGCACTAAAACCGATAATGGTTTCACGATAAGCGGAACAAAATGCATGGTACAACACGGCAAAACTGCCGATGCCCTGGTTGTCTCGTTTCGGACCAGTGGCGGCACGGTAGATCAATCCGGCATTACACTTGCGCTGATACCAGCTGATCGTGAAGGCGTGACTGTTCAGGGCTTTCCAACTGTCGATGGTCTGCAGTCCTCTGAGATTGCTTTCGATCAGGTTGCTGTTAGTGCAGATGATCTGCTCGGCGAAGTCGATTGTGGCTTCGCAACGTTAAACGCTGTGATCAACGATGGTATTTTGGCGGTCGCAGCAGAAGCGGTGGGTGCAATGGAAGTTCTCTATAAAGATACCGTCGCCTACACGCA
>NVTX01000034.1 GCA_002401735.1 Methylophilaceae bacterium
GGACGCATTAAAAGTGGTTGGCGGGTATAGAGATGATTTAATTGCTGGCGAAGAGCCTGAGCTATGTGTGCGTTTGCGCCAAGAGAAATGGCGTATTTGGCGTTTAGATGCCGATATGACGCAACATGATGCCAATATAATGCAGTTTAAACAATGGTGGAAGCGTTCTGTTCGTGCAGGATATGCTTTTGCTGAGGGCTCACGCATACATGGCGCAGCACCAGAACTTCATTGGGTCGCAGAATCAAGGCGGGCAATGGTTTGGGCTGTCATTATCCCTGCTATTATTAGCATTGGTTTTTTTGTTCATCCCTTATTAGGCATCGGATTGTTGCTTATTTATCCATTGCAAATATTAAGAACAACACTCAACAGTAACTTGCCAATAAAAAAGGCTTTTTTGTATTCATTTTTTTTGGTGTTAGGAAAATTTCCAGAGCAAGTAGGGCAGTTTAAATTTCTTTGGAACTGCTTTAGGAATAAAAGAAGTCAAATAATCGAGTATAAATAATCGTATAAATTAGAAATAAAACAGTATCCAAAAATAGAAGGAGGGCTCTAATGACTAAAATAAATTCAAATATAAATTTATTAGAGATTGCAAAAAAGATCTACCAACCGTTATCGATAAGAAATATTGCAAAGATTGCAAAATTCTTATGGGTAGCTAAAAAATACAAATCAGAGATTGGCGACTTTAATGCAAGACTAAGTGCGTTAAATATCCCAGTAACGAACGAAATGTTAGGGACGGTAGAGTGGCCTTATATTCACAATGAATGGGATGTTGTAACGAAGTTTAATACCATCGCATTGCATTATGAAATGCTTTCAGAGGTTAACGTTAAGTTAACGCAGATTAACGTTTCACCATGTCTACAAATATGTGATTTGAGTCACCTGTCCCCAGGTGTTGTTGCGGGCATAGACTATGCAAAATGGTTTACTCGGGAAGGTGAGTTAGTACTTAACATTTTCCGTGACGATCTACGGGTGGCTAGTATGGCCTTTACGCTAGGACAGTATAAAGGCGAGGTTGTTGCTTATGTGGGTGCTGTTCAGGGCATTCACGGAGGTGTGCCGGCAGATGAGTCGTTGGATATTTATAAGAAGTTAACGAAAAATTTTGCGGGATTAAGGCCAAGAAGTTTATTGTTAGAAGTATTGAAAGTGACCGTAAGTAAACTGGGGGCAAAAAAAATATTTGGGATTGCAGAACAAAATCGCCACCATCGACATTCATACTTTGGCAATAATCAAAATACAAAATTTAAGAATAATTACAACCCATTTTGGGATGAACATAACGGCATTTTAAATAAAAAAATGGGCTTCTATGAAATCTCATTAGCGCCTGCAATTAAAGACTTATCTGAAATTGCAGCTAAAAAAAGAGGGCAATATAGACGACGCTATGAATTCATTGAATCTCTTAAAGAAATTGTGACCTTGAACTAATTTAAATGGCACTAGTTATCTAGGCTTGAAATAAAAAATATGCAAATAACGTACTTAATTAACCAATACCCCAAGGTAAGCCACAGTTTTATTCGCCGAGAAATTTTAGCGCTTGAAAAACAAGGCTTTAATGTGCAACGTATCGCACAGAGGGGGTGGGGAGATACACTGGTTGACRCTCAAGACTTGAGTGAACGAGAAAAAACACAATATATTGTTAAGCAAGGTGTATTTGCCCTTTTATTAGCAGCCATCAAGGTAATGTTGACGTCTCCTAAATCTTTTTTTAGCACCTTAGCCTTGGCATTAGGCCTGGTAAAAGGGTCCGATAGGTCTTTAGCACACCATTTGATTTATTTCTTTGAGGCATGCCAGATGCAGCCATGGTTAAGAGCACATGATAGCCGACATTTACATGCGCATTTTGGGACTAATTCATCCGAAATTGCTATGTTTGCTAGTCAATTATCTGGCGTTCCATATAGTTTTACTGTGCATGGCCCMGAAGAGTTTGATAAACCACAAGCGCTAGGGCTGAATCAAAAAATTAAGCTTGCCAAATTTGTTGCTGTAATCAGCTCTTTTGGTAGAAGCCAACTTTTCCGTTGGGCAGATTATCACGATTGGCCTAAAATTAAGGAAGTACACTGTGGCTTAGAATCTAATTTCTACTTAAATACGCCATCTGTGACGCAAAAAAAACAATCTATGGTTTGTGTGGGTAGAATATGCGAACAAAAGGGACAATTGCTATTGATTGAAGCCGTTAAAAAACTGCATGACAATGGCGTTGCCATGCGTTTGGTTTTGGCTGGCGATGGTGAAATGCGCGTAGAAGTAGAATCTTTAATTGAAAAGTATGATTTAAAATCACATGTGACCATTACAGGATGGATTAGTAGTGACGAAGTACGTAACCATATACTAGCTGCGGAGGTTTTAGTTTTGCCAAGTTTTGCAGAAGGTTTGCCCGTCGTTATTATGGAAGCGATGTCGCTTAAACGCCCCGTTATTTCTACCTATGTTGCCGGCATTCCTGAATTGATTCAACATAAAGAAAATGGTTGGTTATGCCCAGCAGGGGATGTTGATGCACTAGCAACCGTTATGCAAGCAGCGTTAGCAATGCCAAAATCCAAACGCAAAGCCATGTCTGACTCAGCATAYAAACAAGTCATTGCTAGACACAATATAGATACCGAAGCGGCTAAATTAGCGCAGCATATAAAGGCTTAATAAGTTGTTGATACTACTCTACATACTGTGTTTTTTAATCATCGTRCTGATGGTTCCGGTCACTGTTTTTTTATTGCAGGTGATTGCTGCATGCTTTGCTAAAARTAAGCAAGTACAAGAAACGAAGAATACAAAGCGACCATCTGTAGCGATTCTCATGCCAGCGCATAATGAGGCATTAGTTATTACGCAATCGATAGCCTCTATTAAACGGCATTTGCAATCACAGGATCAACTCATTGTGATTGCTGATAACTGTACAGATGATACGGCGGCAATTGCAASAGGCTTAGGCGYGACAGTGATTGAACGTTTCAATCAACATGAGCGAGGTAAAGGCTACGCGCTTGATTTCGGCTTGCAGCAYCTTAAAGRTWAYGCACMGGATGTGGTCTTGATTATTGATGCTGACTGTATGGTGCATGAAAATGCCATAGAATTGCTAGTTTCATCCTGTGTGCAATCGCAACGGCCGATACAAGCTTTATACCTGATGGAATCTCAACCCAACCCAAGTTTAAAGGCGCGCATTGCTGCATTTGCTTGGCAAGTCAAAAATAGAGTCAGACCACTAGGTTTTAAATCGTTAGGGCTTCCATGCCAATTGATGGRAACAGGYATGGCATTCTTGTGGAGTGATATCAATCAAGTGAGCTTGGCATCAGGACATATTGTCGAAGATATGAAATTAGGCAYTGATTTGGCMCGGYTAAGTAAAGCGCCATTATTCTTASAAGAAGCATTGGTGACRAGCGTTTTCCCACCCAGTGAAGCAGCAACAAATACTCAGCGTGCGCGTTGGGAACATGGACATTTGAGCGTTATTTTAAGTGAAGTGCCTAAACTTATTTTTGGCGCAATTAAGAGTAGAAATGGTCAGATGTTAGGCTTGGCATGTGATTTGCTAATACCGCCTTTAGCCATGTTAACGCTTTTGTGTCTGTCCGTCTTTATTTTAAGTTTTTTATTAGGAAACAAACTTGCCATATTAGCGGCATCAGGTTTATTAGGTGGATTGTTGTTGGCTGTATTGTTGGCATGGGTTAAGTTCGGTAGAGATATCATTAGTTTTAAGCAGCTGTGTTACGCGCCTGTTTATGCTTTGGTGAAAATACCTTTATACCTTAAATTTTTTATTAATCGGCAGGTGGAGTGGGTGCGCTCTAAACGAGACTAGAATGGAAGAAAGATTGCATAATTCAACGAAGAGTAAACAACGGCTTGATTTGTTTGGCATACAAATAGACCCAATCACAATGGATGAAACTGTCGGCACTATTTTTGGCTGGATGAGTGAAAAGGTAGCTGATTGTAAATTTGTGATTACACCAAACGTAGACCACCTTGTGCAGGTGCAAACTAATGTAGGTTTGCAAGCATCGTATAAAAAGGCGGCACTTGTTGTGACTGATGGAAAGCCTGTCGTATGGGCTGCTAATTTTTTAGGCGTAAATATTCCTGGAACCGTTCCCGGTAGCGATTTGGTGCCAGCCATTTTTGAATATGCACAAACGAATAAAAAACCAATGAAAGTATTTTTATTAGGTGCTATGCCAGGTGTTGCAGACCGAGCAAAAGTGTTGATAGGGCAACAATGGCCTTTAGTTAATATCGTCGGGACGTTAAGTCCTGACTTTGGATTTGATAAAAAAGAGGATGACTCACGGAAAATTTGTGAAATTGTGAATGCGAGTGACGCAGATTTATTAGTATTGGGTTTAGGTGCGCCAAAACAGGAGCTATGGATTACAAAATATGCACCGCATATTTCTGTGAAAGTAGCGTTATGCGTCGGTGCAACGATTGATTTTCTTGCGGGTGAAAAACCACGTGCACCAATGTGGATGAGACGCTTTGGGTTAGAATGGTTACACAGAATGCTTTCTGAACCAAAACGACTTGCAAAGCGATATTTTGTTGACGCGGTTAAATTTCCTCAGATTGTATATAAAGAATGGTTATTGCAACGAAAAAAACGCTAGTGATTTAAATGGAATAATCATGATGCCTTTTAGGAATGGTACAAAAAGCATCATGCAATAAGTTTTAATAATATGATTAATAATAGGATGACTTAATATGTATGAAGACTTTTATGGTTTAAAAGAAAAGCCTTTTTCAATTCAGCCTGACCCTGATTTTTTGTTTTTTAGTGTGCGTCATAGTATGGCTTACGCAATGCTAGAGTATGGGGTACAAAACCGAGCCGCTTTTTCAGTGATCTGCGGTGAAATCGGATGTGGAAAGACGACAATCGTTCGCCATTTACTGAATAACTTGGATGAACAACTGACGGTTGGGATTGTTTACAATACGCATCAAAATATCGATGACCTCCTTGGTTGGATTATGCTTGCTTTTAATCAGCCGTATGAAGGGAAATCAAATTTAGCTTTATTTGATGAATTTCAACAGTTTTTAATTGGCTGCTATGCGGAGAATAAACGCGTCGTGTTGATTATTGATGAAGCGCAGAATTTAACCCCTGGTGCATTAGAGTCTCTTCGGATGTTATCTAATATTAACGCGGATAAAGACCAGTTATTACAAATAATTCTGGTTGGACAACCGCAATTAAGAGAGTTGATGCGTAAGCCAGAGCTGGAACAATTTTATCAACGTGTATCAGTGGATCTCTTCATTCCACCACTACAAGTTTTTGAAGTTGATAAATACATTCAACATCGCTTACATGTAGCTGGTAGAGATGCACCACTGTTTACCCCAGGTGCAACACGACTCATTGCTGAAACGTCAAAAGGGATTCCTAGAACCATTAACATTTTGTGTGACACTAGCTTAGTTTATGGTTTTTCTACTAATGCTAAAAAATTAGATATTAATTTAGTACGTGAAGTGATTAAAGACCGTGCTGATTACGGTATTTTTAGTGATGCAGCAGATGGAAAGTAAATGAATTTAAATATGGTCAGTATTAAGATCTTTATATTAGGTTTGGTTTTTAGATGAAAAATATACTGGTTACTGGTGGTGCGGGCTATATTGGGTCGCATACTTGCGTTGAACTATTGAACGCTGGTTTTACTGTGACAATATTAGATAATTTTTGTAATAGTAAGATAGACGCTGTTAATCGTGTTCAAAAAATCACAGGGAAAAAAATTACACTGATTGGAGGCGATGTTAGAGATAAGGCGTGCCTAACTTCTATTTTTTCGCAACATAATATTGAGGCTGTTATTCATTTTGCTGGATTGAAAGCGGTCGGTGAATCGATGGTGAATCCACTTTACTATTATGATAATAACGTCATGGGCAGTTTAGCCTTGCTAGAGACAATGGCTGAATTCAATGTTAAAAACATTGTGTTTAGTTCGTCCGCAACAGTGTATGGATTTTCCGATACCAAGCCGATTCCAGAAACGGCACCACTCAGCCCTTTTAACCCTTACGGTCAATCAAAGCGGATGGTTGAACAAATGTTAGAGGATTTAAGTGCYGCWGATGCTAGYTGGAATATTGCTTTRCTGCGTTATTTCAATCCTGTTGGCGCGCATTCGAGCGGTGARATAGGTGAAGACCCCAATGGCGTGCCCAATAATTTAATGCCTTACGTTTCTCAAGTGGCAGTAGGGARGTTAGATTGCTTGAATGTGTTTGGAAATGATTATCCYACGGTCGATGGTACCGGGGTAAGAGACTATATTCATGTCGTTGATTTAGCTTTAGGCCATGTAGCTGCGTTAAGTGCGTTAGGGGGTGGCTGTGGTTTGCTTACCGTTAATTTAGGCGCTGGGCGTGGTTACAGCGTACTTGAGCTTGTGGCTGCATTTGAACGTGCTACGGGCNAAAAAATTCCATATAAGATTGTCGATAGAAGAACTGGCGATATTGCAATTTATTTTGCCGATGCATCTTATGCTAAAAAAGCATTGGGATGGAAAACGACAAAGTCTCTCGATGATATTTGTCGCGATACTTGGAACTGGCAATCAAAAAATCCTAATGGATACCTTTAGTTAAGTTGGTGCTAACTAGTTAGTATTACTTCCAGCTAAATGGTTTTTTCTTATAAGTGTTGTCAATAATTCTTGCGTAACTAAACATGATGCCGGCTAGGAAATAAAGCAAGGTTGGGATGATACCAATACTGGAAACTGAAGATATGGCCATTAATACGGCGAGCATTGTTGCTAGTAAAGCCCTGCCACACAATGCTTCCTCATTTGATTTGTCTTTTATTTTCTTTTTGCTTTTGTTGACGCGGTATAACGCTAATAAGAAAAAGCCAACATAAAGGATGAGTCCTGGAATGCCGTAAGCAAGCACAATATTTAGATATGAATTCACAATGTCGACAATACCTTCACCTTGCACCATATCCTCCATTTCGGGTTCTTCACTAGGTTCGTAGACGCCAAATAAAGGTTTTCTTTTAACAATTAAAATGCCTTTGTCGAGCATGACTTCTCGATAATCAACATTGAATGAATCAACTTTTCCGACGAATGGCAATAAGTTAATGATTTTTTGCCCGCCAGGAATTACTGGTAATGAAGCGGCTGCTATTGCAGAAAAAATCAGAGCAATAGACATTTTTTTAACGACATTCGGCCCTAGTGCAATAAAGATAAATAGCAATGCCGTCGCTGCAACCCATGGCCCACGGGACACCGGAGCAATTAATCCAGCAATGATGGTTAATTGGCATAACCAGCGCATTTTTTTATTTTTAATTGAGGGGGCAACGAAAAGAAAGAACCCAAATGTAATGACCATTGCTAGTCCTAGGACTAGCGGGTGCCCTAACGAAGAAAGTGCACGGAGACTCGTGCCACGCCCAAGATAAGCACCTAGTGAAAAATATCCTCCACTAAGGGCATTTTCTAAAGCGTTGTACACAAGCCACTGATTCACGTTCTCAAAAACAGCAATAGCTCCAGCGATAAGGCCAGCAAATGCAAACCCTATGATGACGGCTTTAAGTTGTTTGAAGTCTTTGATGGCCCGACTGGCGATGAAATACGGAAGAAACATATCAATAGAGTAGGTCATTCCACTCCTTAACGCATCCGTAAAGGTTCTTCCACGCATTTCCAGTATGGTCATTAAAATGATTAATAGTATTAAAAGCCAATCTGCTGAGGTTTTACCCAAGCGAGGAGCATCTTTTCGCCATTTTGTTGAAAGAAACATTGGAAGCAGAATTATCAGTACTAACAACCGGATGTAATCGATATCAAACAAAAAAGGAAGGCGCGAATAAATAAGCGGTACGACAAAAAGTAAAACGGCGAAAAATGCCACCCGGTTTTCTAAATGTTTTACGGCACGGCTAATATAAAAGCCAGTGGCTAAAATATATAACCAAAAGTTACTTGCGAGAAAAGCGATTAGTGTGATGCCCATCCAAGTATTACGCCACCGTACAAACTCTCCAGGTTGTAATAATGGCTCTATATGCTTGCGAGCGAGATAAAAAATAGTTGATGCTATCGTTAAAATAACGATGAGTGACTTAAAGTGTTCAGGCATAAATTTTTTATTGACGTAAAAATTATTAGCATTGTTAGAAAAGGTAATCGTGTCAGCATTATACTTTTTTCTTGCTAACGCGTTTTATCTATTTCAGTGATAGATAAGACCGTATCCTATGAAAACAGTATCAAGTGGATACCTCTTATACTACATGTTAAGAACAGTTATGGGCGGCATATGCACAATAATGTTTATGATAGTATTCGTGTATTACGTTACATAATGAGAAAGCTTGTTCCATTAAATGAAGAATAAAAATTCGGCCGTTCTTGGCAGAAAACATGTAATTAAATCGAGTATGTGGGTTTTCTGTGGTCAGATTGGTGGCCAAGTGCTACGTCTTATCAGTAATCTCATCATGACGAGGCTTCTGGTGCCAGAAATGTTTGGTGTTATGACGGTTGCCAATACTGTGATTGTGGGTTTATCTCTATGTTCGTATATTGGACTCCAACATAACATTATTCAAAGTGACCGTGGTGATGAGCAAGTTTTTTTGGACACTGCGTGGGCTTTGCAAGTTGTTAGAGGTATTTTACTCTGGGCGATTGCTTTACTAATCGGCTTTGGCCTCTACTTTGCCAACCAGTCTGGTTGGATTTCCGCTGACAGTGCTTATGCTGATACTAGTTTGCCTTTTATTATTGCTGCACTAGCTTTTATTCCACTGATTGCAGGGTTTGAGTCAACTAAATTAGCAACGGCGAGTCGTCATATGCGAGTAGGTCGATTAACGGCCATCGAGCTAACATGTCAAGTTATCGGATTGCTTACCATGATTGGTGTTGCACTATTTTATCGGTCTATTTGGGCGCTAGTGATTGGAACAATGGTGGCTGCTTTTGCTAAAGTGATTGCAGGTTACATCGCGCTACCAGGACCACGCAATCATTTTGTGTGGGAGAAAAAAGCTATTCATGATTTGTTTAGTTTTGGTAAGTGGATACTATTAACAACGATTATGGGGTTCTTTGTAAAAAATAGTGACAAATTAATCTTGGGAGCATTAATTACCCCGCAGCTATTGGGTATATATAGCATTGCAATTTTCATGACAACAGCACTTCAGGATGTTTTGTCTCGCTGGGGTGGCGCAGTTGCGTTGCCAGTACTCAGTCGCGTTTATCGTGAGAATAGTCAAGCGATAGGGGATGCTTATTATAAATTTAGTCTTCCGTTCAACCTAGCCACTTTATTTCTTGCGGGATTTTTATTTAATGCAGGATACATTGTCATAGAGCTGCTTTATGATAGTCGCTACAGTTCGGCAGGACAAATGATACAAATTCTTTCTGTTGCACTGATCGGTTCCAGAACGATTTTGGCAGAACAATGTTATGTAGCCATGGGTAAGCCTAAGTTGGCTGTACCAATGAATGTGCTGCAGTTAACCATCCTATTTGGCGGCTTAATTCCTGCATATAACCACTTTGGTATGGATGGCGCGTTATATGTCATCGCATTTACCGTGCTATTAACGTTACCYATCACGTGGTATCTTTTAGCGCGTTATCACATTTTAGATTGGAAACGTGAGTTGATTACGTTGCCAGCACTCTTTTTAGGTTATGGTGCCTCAAAATTATTTGTTGTACTATACGAAAGCATTAAAGTAAGCATGGGGTTTGCTTAATGAAAACACGTTGTTAATATTAGGGATTGTATGAGTGATATCGTGAAAAAGAAAGAATCTGTCGCTGCAATTGTATTAGCATTTTCGCGAGAAGAGGACTTGAAAAAAGTCATCCATAACCTTAAAAACCAGACCAAAAAACTAGATGAAATTATTGTCGTTTTTCAAGGGACAAGCCCAACAATACTGGCTTGGTTAAAAGAGCAGTCGGGCATTACGTTGCAACACCAAGGTAATATTGGTACTGCAGGCGGATTCACTTCAGCAATGAAAGTGGCTATTGAGAAAGGTCACCAATGGACATGGTTGTTTGATGATGATGCTGTCCCAGAATTAAATGCATTTGAAGAAATGGCAAAATGTAAACATTTTGACTCTCAAAAAACGGGTTATCTAGCATCCGTCGTCACGCGGCCTAACGGCGAAGTGTATATGTCGCCAGTAGCGGAAGAGGGCAACGATTGGTATGACACCGTGCTTGAAGATGGCTGTGTGCCTGCTTTTTCTGCCACTTGGATCGGCTGTCTCGTTTCTATGCAATCCATTATAGATTTTGGTTTGCCGATGGAAGTTTATTTCATGTATGACGAAGATTCAGAATATACTGCGCGCGTGTCACGTTCTAGAAATAGTTATTGCGTACTTAAAAGTGTAACTGTGCACCATCAAAAAAATAAAGTTGACCCCTTCAACTCTAGTGTGGATATGCTAAAACATGGCTTATATGTTAGAAATCGGTTTGCAACTTTTAGACTTGAACCTAAGCCTTGGCATGTTAGAACGGCAAAAATAACCTATTGGTTTTTAAAAAATTCTTACGAAATAGTGACTGGTAAGGCGCCTTTGAAAACAGTGGTTCCATTGTTTAATGGGTTGCTGTTTTTTAGGCCGAAAATTAAATTCTTGAATAAATAATTTAATTCAAAACGGTACTCAGGAATAATTCAGAAAGACTCTTTTATGCATGTTGCATCTTTTTTCCCAGTTTTCTTTTCAAATAGCGGTATTGGGTATTGTGCACTTTCTATTATTGAAGCGATGGAATCAGATGCATTAAAAGGATCGATCATGGCCACGGCATCGGCAAAAAACTTTAGCCATCCGTTTTATCAAGATGCTATCCCGTCACAACTTAACCCAATTATTTATCGGTTATTTACTGAACGTTTCTTGAACCGGGTTGCTGAATGGCGATTTTTACAATACTTAGAGACACATGAGTTCGTACATTTTTGGTCCTCAGATGTGCCATTATCTTTTTATCAAAAAGTACATGCACGTGGGCATCGCATTATCATGGAAGCGGTCAATACGACTCAGGTTTATCGAAAAGAAATATTGGATGCAGAATATTCAAGGTTAGGTCTGCCARCCACACACGGCGCGACAGCCGAAACAATTGAAATTGAAAATGCTAAGTTTTCACTAGCTGATTTTGTCTATTCGTGCAGCCCTGAAGTGAGAAAGTCATTGGCGGTTGCTAATGTCCCAGAAGAAAAGCTTTTGCATACGAGTTACGGGCTGAGGGAAAGCGATGTTTTGTCACTTGCTGATATTGATAATAGAAAGCAACATCAAGAATTTACCGCTATATTTGTTGGCTCGATTGGTATTCGTAAAGGCGTACACCTTTTGTTGGATTATTGGAGCAGGTCTGGAATCAAGGGGAAATTGAAGTTAGTTGGTAATATTGACGCAGAAGTTCAGCCGATTCTGGAACCTTATCTTAATAGAGGCGACATTGAGCACATTCCTTTTGTAAATGACTTGCGGGATATATACAAAGAGGCTGATGTATTTATGTTGCCTACATTAGAAGAGGGTAGCCCTTTAGTCACCTATTTAGCGCTTGGTGCTGGTTTGCCTTGCATTGTTAGCCCTATGGGTAGCGGTGGGTTAATTGAAGAGGGTAAAGATGGTTTTGTATTAGACCCTCATGATGCGGACGGCTGGATTCAGGCTTTACAACAAATGTCAGAAGACGCTACGCTGCGTGAGAGTTTATCTCAACATGCATACAAAAAAGCGCCAACCTATTTATGGTCTGAGGTTGGTCGAAAACGTGCGGAAGCGCTGTTATCCMAGRCGTAATATAGCGCTTAAKCTACCCGTTACATAAGATCAGCTTGCTTTGAGGTCTAACGCGGAATATAGTTGCGTTGTTACCTATCTGTAGTCAAATAAAGTTAACAAGTAATATCTCTTACCTGTCATTGCATTTGGCAGAATCTTTCACAGAATGACAAAAGAGCCAACGAAAATCAAACATGGTTAAAAACAAATCCTCTAAACGAAAAAACGATCCTCACGCGAAACGTGAAGCGCAGCAATACGAAGCGCCTTTGCCGAGTAGAGAACTCATCTTAGACGTGCTAACTGAACAAGGTGTGCCATTGGCATTGGAACCTTTGTACGAATTGTTGGAAATTGCAGATGAAGAACAGGAGATTTTTGGCCGGCGTTTAAACGCGATGGAGCGTGAAGGCCAAATCATGCGCAACCGAAAAGGCTTGCTATGCTTGGCAGATAAGATAGAGGCGATAACTGGTGTCGTACAAGGTCATCCTGATGGCTTTGGGTTCTTAGTTCCTGATGACAAAATAAAAAATCCAGAAGAYWYKWWMWWSTNGRATAWMKRNANGCAACAARWMWTRSAWRRTKWTSRWGMAATGGTGCGCATGAGTGGCTTAGACCGTAGAGGCCGCCCAGAAGGCAAGATAGTGGAAGTGTTAGAACGCACGAATAAAACGCTGGTAGGCCGCATTATGCAAGGTCAGGGGGTAACGGTTGTTGCTGCGGAAGATAAGCGGATTAATCAGGATATCTTAATTCCCTACCATTTAGATATGGATGCAAAAGTCGGGCAGATTGTCGTTGTGGAAATGACAGAGCATCCTTCCAAGCATGCGCACCCAATGGGTAAAGTTGTTCAGATTCTTGGTAATTATGCGGATAGCGGCATGGAAATAGAAATTGCCTTGCGTAAACATAAATTACCACACCAGTTTTCACCTGCAGCAACTGCACAGGCAGAAGCGATCCCGAAGACTGTTCAGCCTGAAGACTATAAAGGTCGAATTGATTTGCGAGAGCTAGCATTGATTACGATTGACGGTGAAACCGCACGTGATTTTGATGATGCTGTGTTTGCAGAGCCGCAAGGTGCTGGTTGGCGTTTAGTCGTGGCGATTGCAGATGTTAGTTATTATGTTAGGCCTGATGATGCGTTAGATAAGGATGCGGTTGAGCGGGGCAACTCTATCTACTTCCCTAGACGGGTAATCCCAATGCTGCCTGAGGCGCTTTCAAATGGGTTGTGTTCTTTAAACCCAGATGTAGAACGCTTATGCGTGGTGTGCGATATGCAGGTAAACGCTAATGGCGTTGTTGATCAATATAAATTCTACCCATCGGTGATGTTATCAAAAGCACGGATGACTTATACCAAAGTGTCGGACATGCTAGAAAATCCTGATGGGGATACAGCAAAAGAGTACGCGCATATCATGCCGCATGTGCAAAATCTTAATGCGCTGTTTAAGGCCATGTTGGTTCAAAGAAAAAAACGTGGGGCGATTGAGTTTGATACCGTTGAGACAATGATGGTGTTTAACGATGAGGGGAAAATAGATCGTATTGTGCCAACCGCACGTAATGAAGCACACAAAATTATTGAAGAGTGCATGCTGGCCGCCAATGTTTGTGCAGCAAATTACTTGCACACACAAGAACATGGCGCAATTTATCGCGTGCATGAAGGACCCAGTGTCGAAAAGTTAACACTGTTAAGAACATTCATGGCTGAGTTTGGCTTCGGTGTGGATGGTGGCGATAAGCCGCATGCGAAAGATTATGCCAAGCTCATGAATCAAATTAAAGGCCGGCCTGATGAGCAGTTGCTTCAAACGGTATTGTTAAGGTCTATGCAGCAAGCTGTTTACAGCCCTGATAACCAAGGCCACTTTGGCCTTGCCTATGACGCTTACACGCACTTTACTTCGCCTATCCGTCGTTATCCTGATTTATTGATACACAGAGCCATTAAAGCAGCACTCAATAAAGAGACTTACCGTGTCAAAGACTGGGGTTCTTTAGGAACACATTGCTCAATGACAGAACGCCGCGCAGATGATGCTAGTCGCGATGTGACTAGTTGGCTGAAATGTTATTACATGCAAGATAAAGTCGGTGAASTTTTTGAAGGTACAGTTTCTGGCGTCACMTCATTTGGCGTGTTTGTTGCCTTGGATGATGCCTATGTGGAAGGTTTGTTACACGTGACAGAATTAGGTAATGATTACTTTCATTATGATAAAGCACACCACGAAATGGTCGGAGAACGTACGCATGCTAAATACCGCCTAGGTGACAGAGTCACGATTAAGGTCGCTCGTGTCGACTTAGAAACAACCAAAATAGACTTTAGCTTGATTAATAAGCTGGCAAGCTTAGAACCGACAACAAAAAAATCATCCACTAAACGTGCCATTAAGAAAACAGGTCACCGCAAGGTGAGCACGTCTAAGAAAACGAAAAAATCAACCCGTAGYMRAAAARGCRCACCGAGAAAGAAAAGATAAGTAATGAGTGAAACCCGTATATTATTTGGCTTCCATGCCGTACAAAGCCGCATGCGCCAGCATGCCGCAAGCATCCAAGAGATTTTAATTGATCAAGACCGTGTAGACCCTCGCATGAGGGATTTACTCAAGCTGGCAGACGCTTCTAATATTAGAGTCATGCAAGTGGACAGGGACCGGTTAGATGGTATTGCCGGCAGAAATGGACGGCATCAAGGTGTGATTGCGCGCGTTATTGACACGCCAATGCCATATAAAGATATCCATGATATTTTAGATTCAGATCTTACTGAGCCACCGTTTTTCTTGATTTTAGATGGGGTTGAAGACCCACATAACCTCGGTGCATGCTTGCGTGTGGCCGATGCGATGGGTGTACATGCCGTTATTGCACCCAAAGATCGTGCGGTTGGATTAAACGCAACCGTGCGCAAAGTCGCGAGTGGGGCAGCAGAGACAGTCCCCTTTTTATCAGTAACCAACCTAGCCCGTACCATTCGTGATTTAAAAGCAGCCGGTGTGTTTGTGATTGGCACAACCATGGATTCAAAAGGCACATTATTTAATACCAAGTTAGATGGCCCCATTGCATTGGTATTGGGGGGGGAAGGTGATGGTCTCCGGCGCTTAACCGCTGAAAACTGTGATGCTTTAGTCACTATCCCGATGTTCGGATCAGTAGAAAGCTTAAATGTCAGTGTTGCTAGTGGCATATGCTTGTACGAAGTAAGACGTCAGCGTGGACTAAGTACAACATAGCTTTTACTACTATTTGGGGTGGGTAATGATTAATCGTTTATGGCTGTTTATATCAGTGTTGCTATTTTCAGCAACGGCTGTTTCCTCTGAGCGCTGGTTGATTGCTACACAGACTGAACTTCTCGGTGTTAATGGTCAAATATCAGTTGAAGTGGTTAAGCCGAACTTTATTGATCCAGAAAACATGAGGCTTAAATCATGATGTCAACTTTTTCAGCAA
>NVTX01000035.1 GCA_002401735.1 Methylophilaceae bacterium
GTTAACGTAGAAAATACGCGGTGCATATTGACGTCCCGCATCACAGAACTGACCATCGTCACGTGTGGGGTCAACATTGTGCCAAAAATAATACAGTAGTCTGTTGTAAGTAATTTTGTTGGGATCGTATATGACTTTGATCGCTTCGACATAATTGCTTCGTCCTGACGACACGAAGGCATAGGTGGGATTCGGCTGGGTGCCACCGATATAGCCAGCAGTGGTCTTGATGACGCCGTTAATCTTGTCGAAGTCAGCCTGCATGCACCAAAAGCACCCTCCAGCAAAAACTGCATTTTGTACGTTACTCATTGAGCGTTTACCTTTAAAATTAAGCTTACTATTTAGTCTATCTTATAGGCAAAACATTACAACTTAATTCACTTATGTATCAATAAATTAGCTCAAAACTGCCCATGTCCCTAAACGCTTTATATGTAGACTTTAACTCGTACTTTGCTTCTGTAGAACAGCAATGTCAGCCAGAATTGCGCGGCAAGCCTGTTGGYGTGTTGCCCGTGATGGCAGAAACCACTTGCTGCATTGCGGCCAGTTATGAGGCAAAAGCGTTCGGCATTAAAACGGGGACGATTGTGCGCGATGCGCGCAAGTTATGTAAAAACATGATATTTGTAGAGGCACGCCCTTCACTCTATGTAGAACTACATCATAAGCTGATTCAGATTGTTGAAAGTTGCACCCATGTCGAAAAAGTCCTATCGATTGACGAGATGGTTTGCAGGCTCACTGGTAGCCAACAGAAAAAAGAGAATGCACTTAAGTTGGCAGCAAAAATCAAACGGGAAATTAACAAACAATATCCGTATATCAAATGCTCCATTGGTATTGGGCCCAATACGTTCATCTCTAAAGYAGCTTCCAATATGCAGAAACCTGACGGTTGCATTGTGATTGAACAGCATGAATTACCCAATCGTTTATTGTCACTTAAGCTACGTGATTTAAACGGCATCGGTCATCAAATGGAAATAAGGCTTAACCGTTACCGCATCACGACCATTGAAGCGCTCTATGCTGCCAATAAAGACCAGCTGCGCACAGCATGGGGTAGTGTTGAAGGTGAACGTATGTACGACAAGCTGCGTGGCTTAGAACCGCATTACGTGAAGAGCACACGNAGTAGTCTAGGTCATAGTCATGTACTGCCGCCTGCACAGCGCAATGTTGCCGGTGCAAACGCGGTATTACACCGCTTGCTACAAAAAGCGGCGATGCGGATGCGTAGCTACGAATTGCTGGCATCTAAAGTAAGCATCAAAGTAAAGTTTAGAGAGCATCCTAGCTTTAATGCAGACAGTAACATTTCTGCAAGCGATGACACCATTACGCTGACTCATGCGGCAGAAATTTTATGGAAACAATATCCCAAGCATAAGGAGGCACCAATTGCGATTGGCATTAACTTTTCTGGTTTAGTGCATGCACAAGAAGTCGCACAAGATTTGTTTACTGAAAAGCCATCAGCTAATCWACAAAAATTGAATGCAGCGTTAGATAAACTCAATGTAAAGTATGGCAAAAATACGGTGTATTTAGGAGGTGCACACGAGGCACTCAAAGATGCCCCCATGCGAATTGCCTTTAACCATATTCCCGATTTAGTGGTGGAGAATGATGACTAGCTAAAAGCAATTACTACTTTGTGTTCATTCAATTGTGAAGTATTTTCATATGTCCAGCCAAGTTGATCAACTAGTTGCTGCGTCAGTTGCAGGCCCAAGCCAAAACCAAGATCACCCTCCTTAGCCTCTTCACCTTTTTCTGTATTAATAATTTCCACTTGATTGCCGCGTTGTCGTATCACAACATCGCCTTCCCAAGTGTGCTGAAAAGCATTGCGAATAAGGTTGCCAAGCACAATCTTAGCGACCACTTCTGGCAGCGCGATATTGAATGCCTGTGTATCCACTTCTACCTTTACGGGCTTAGCATCGAGTAAATATTGCATCTCCGCCACTACGTCTTTGAGTAAAATATCTAATGCTATTTCTTTTTTTGGTAAAGGTTCTGAAGACTCCTTACTCAACCATAACAACGTTTCTGTTAGGTGCTTCATCGTCAAGCTAGCACGGTCAATACGATCAATCGTTGCTTGCTGCTTGTCATCGACGTCCTCCTTGCTTGATGTTTGTAAGCGGTATAACAGTTCAAGGTTATTACGAATCACGCTAATCGGCGTGCGTAGCTCGTGGCTGGTATATTGTAAAAACTGTTGCTTCCGCTCAAGTCCTTCATGTACTGAATAGAGGCTATTACGAATGAGATCAGCCATTGCATTTAATTCAGGATAGGAGAAATCTGGCACAGGCTTATCAAGCTTGTCAGCTTCTAATGATCGTGTCCAATCACCCAATGCCGTAATCGGCCGAGAAACAATCCATAGCAATAAGCCCAGCACTAATGCCAATGCCAACACTGACAAGCCACTAATGATTGACAAGGTTTTACGGCTCTTTTTTATGTTGCGGCGAATCATTTTAGTGACTTCRTCACGCGGTAGGCTGTGGCTAACATACACGGCCTTTTCTTGATGGCCGTAGCGCATGGCAAAAAGAATGTTTGTAGGACGGCCGCCACCCTCCTTTCGCTCAATTTTCTTCATTAATTCACCAGGCACTAACGGCGCTTGTGTAAAGGCATTTTGTATTTCAATAGGCTGTTGCTGCCAATCACGACTGACAAAGAACCCGTTGTTATCTTGCACCTGATTTTTTTGTAACTGGGATTGTTGTGCTGATCGCTCCATATTACTAGCAACCATATTATCCATACCCAGAATAAAGTATCTTCCCGATAGCTTTGTGTATCCGACTACCAGCGCAAGACCCATTGCTAGAAAAACCAAGCTAACAAGCCATTTCAAACTAATACTAATTTTCATGTTCACTCCGCAAGGCAAAACCATGGCCAGGTATCGTTTGTAATAACGCAATGGAATATGGGGCATCGACTGCTTTGCGTAAGTTAAATATATGGACTTTCAAACTGTTACTACCTGGCAACTCATCTCCCCACACAGCCTGTTCTAATGCGTCCTTTGAAACAGCATTTGGTGCATGACGCAATAGTGTTTCTAATACGCGCCAAACCGTTGGTGATAGCTTTAGCGCCTGCCCACCTCGCGTTACGTTACGCGCATTTAAATCCATTTCTAAATCGTTATATCGTAAAAGCTGCGCTTGACCGCTACGGCGACGCGCCAATGCCTTGATACGCGCAGTCAACTCTTTCAGTTCAAATGGCTTCACCAGATAATCGTCCGTCCCCATTTGAAACCCCTCAATTTTATCGTCCAACTGATCAAGGGCTGTCATCATTAGTATGGGAGTGTCATTGCCCTCTTCGCGTAATTGTTGGCAAATGCTTAACCCATCTAATCCGGGTAAATTAATATCTAGCAGAATAACGTCGAAGTAATTCCCCTTCGCTAAATTCAACCCTGCCAAGCCATTACTAGCGTAGTCGCAGGAGATTCCTTCCAGCTCCAGATACTCAGCCACCGTCTTCGCCAAGTCAATGTCGTCTTCAACGATGAGTACTTTCATCATGCTATTTGCTCACCTTTTTCACCAAATATTCCCCAAAATCGCTCCGTCAATGCGATGACGTCTTCCTGAATCATTAACAAGCTCGGAATTAAAATTAACGTAATGACAGTAGCAAACATAATACCGTATGCAAGCGAGACTGCTGCAGGAATCAAGAATTGCGCCTGCATTGATGTTTCCTGCAGCAATGGCATCAAGCCTGCAAAAGTAGTAAATGACGTTAACAATACGGCGCGCAATCGACTACGACAGGTAATGCTAATGGCCTGCTTGATATCTTTTTTCTCCCCTTTAACATCATTGTAGCGGGACACGAGCAATAGGCTGTCGTTCACAACCACCCCGCTTAGAGCAACAATGCCGTTTAATGACAATATCCCCAGTGGAATATCATTCAACCAATGGCCAATAATCGCGCCTACGATACCAAATGGAATCGCCGTCATAATGAGGAATGGTTGCGTGTAAGAGCGCAGTGGGATCGCCAGCAAAATGAAAATGATCAGTATCGCTAAAATGAATTTTTCGACCATTGAAGATTGTGTTTCCGCCTGCTGCTCAGCCTCCCCTGCGAAATGAATACCAAGGCCTGGATACTGCGCTTCAATATCAGGGACAACATGCTGTTTGAGCTGCGCCACTAAAGCGGTGCCGGAAATAACATCCTTATCGACATCTGTAGAAATATACACCGCACGTTTACGGTCGATCCGCGTGATGCTATCCCGCGTATAACCAAATGTCGTTGTCGCCACGCTAGACAGTGGCACAACTGAGCCATCATTCGTCCTAATCCGTGCGTTATCAATATCGGTTGGGTTTTGTCGCGCGGATTTTGGATAGCGCACTTTCACTTCAATCTCATCACTATTACGCTGATAGCGCTGCACAACCTGACCATTAAACGCTTGCAACACTTGCTTAGCCAACATGTCTGTTGTCAAACCAAGCGAACGCCCTTGTTCCGTCAATACTAGATTAACGGATGGTTGGCCTGGCTCGAGGTTATCGTCTATGCCACTCACACCAGCGGTTTCTTGCAATCGTTTCTTAAATGCCTCGCCTGCTAACGCGAGAATTTCATCATCATTTGCGCGCAGTTCAACCCGTAATGCAGCCGATTCTCCCCTTCTATTTTGTACGCTAACGGTTTTTGCACCTTCTAGGGACCCAATTTTCTGACGCCATACTTTTGTAAAAACTTTAATGTCATAAGGAGCATTTGCATCCAGTTCAACAGCAACCTTTCCAGATTGATCAGAATTAGACAAAAGTTGTAGACTTTCGATACTAGATGGTGCGTCATCGTCCCTTAATAATTCACGATCCGCTTCATAAGCACGCTGCTCCATTAGCATTAAATTACGATGCGTTTGACCAAAACTACTATCTTTTTGCATCGTCAACTGCGCACGCACCCTATCACCTGTCACTTCAGGGAAGAAGCTAATCCGTACGGCGCCAGTAAATGGCATCGCAATCACATAAACAAACAAAGCAATAAACAAAACGGCAACAGCATAACGATGCGTCAGCGCCTTATCAATCGTAGGTTGGTAAACGCTTTCACTAAACCAGTTCATCCCATCATCGGCCTTCTTTTGTGCTCGTTCCCAAAGCCCTAATAGATTTTTACGATAGGTTTTTTTGTGTGTCCGCAAGTGTGCTAAATGTGCTGGCAAAATGAGTTTAGACTCGATAACAGAAAACACTAAACAGATCGTGACCACGTAGGAAAACTGCGCGTAAATTTGACCAAGCCGACCCTCAATCTGTGAAAGCGCATAAAAGGCAGCAATGGTTGTCAACACACCAAATAGCGTAGGCAGCGCCACTTGCATCGTGCCTTTAATGGTGTTTTCTAGGGTATCCCCCTCTTCCGATCGAACCGCATAAACACTTTCACCGACAACAACGGCATCGTCCACCACAATCCCGAGCGCCAGAATAAAACCAAAGGTTGTAAATTCATTGAGGGTTAAGCCTAAAAAAGAATCGCCCATGATATAGAGCGTCCCCAAGAAAATAAAAGGCAAGCCTGCGGCAACCCAGAATGCGACAGTAAGATTTAAGAACAAGGCTAATAATATAAAGACCAATAAAATGCCTGTTCCTGCATTCTTAATAAGCAGTTGCAATCGGCCTTTAATATTAATACTGCGGTCAGACCAGGTGCTTAATTTAACGCCTTCTGGTAATACCTCGTTGCTTTCCCACCGATCAACAACCGTGCGTGCACCAGTTACTGATTCAAAAACATCGCCTTTACCAACGGTAACTACTTGCAGCGCAATACTGTTTTCGCCATTAAAGCGGGATAGTGATGACGTATAGTCCTCATAAGTATCATCAATATTAGCCACGTCACCTAATACGATTTGTTTGCCACTTGTGTTCGTAATTAAGGGAATGCTGGCAAAGTCCTCTTTTAGATAAGCTTGCTCGGATGCCTTCAGTTGCAGGTATATATGTTCATCACGCAATGTCGGGGTAATGGTATTTGATGAGCCCTGTTTGATTGCCGTTTCGATGTCAGACAAGGACAAGCCGTATGCCTGCAATTTACCTTCATCAATTTCAATTGCCATCATCGGGTTTAACCAACCTGAAACCGTCACGCGATTCACATGTTCATGCGCCAACAAGTCCGTTTTCAGTTCGTATGCTAGCTTTTGCAACGTATGCCGGTCGGCATCGCCATGGAGCTGTATCCACAGCGCACGCTGCGACCGCACGGCCTTCTCTATCACCGGTTTTTTTGCTTCTCCCGGAAAAGATGATATTGCATCCACGCGCGACTTCACGTCTCGCATTAATGCATCTAAATCATAGTTAGACTGTTTCTCTAACGTAACGGTTACACCACTACCAGTCGCGCGAGTGGTAATCGTTTTAACACCAACAACGTCTTCTAATTGCTCTTCAATCTTTATCGCAATGCCTTCTTCTGACTGTGTTGCAGAACCACTGTCATAAGAAACCGATATCGTTATTTTGTCTGGATCTCGACTAGGGAAAGCCTCTTTACGAATTTCACCAATTTCAAGAACACCAAGCACAACCACCAGCAACATCAATAAGTTTGCTGCCACTGAGTTGGCAGCAAACCAGCCGATAATACCGTTCCGATTAACGTCATTAGCCATTGTTTGGCTCTCTTTCCGTCACGTTAACCTTCATCCCTTTTAGGTAACTACTTAATGGATGAAACAATACGCGTTGCGCTTCTGTACCTAGTTGCTCAGGAGCGGTAATATAGATTGCCTCACTGTCTGAAAAAACCGGCTCAGCACTAAAGTTAGCCAGTGTGTTTTCTTGGGTAACATACCAAATTTCTCCACGTTGACTAAGTGCAGAACTAGGCAATCGCCAGAGCTTATCGACAGTACGTCCATCAATCAACACATTCAGGAAAGTGCCAGGATAAAGCGCTGGCGTTTGCTCCAAAGGTCGATCAACGGCAATAATGAGTGAGCGCTGCCGTGTGCTGCCATCAACATGCTGTTCAACACGCAAAACACGTCCAACCCAGCTTTTCTTGTCTTTAACGCTAAACAGCTCGACTGGCAAATTATGATTCTCTTTCAAATGCAGATTGGGCAGGTTGCGCCAATCCTTTTCTGACAAGTCGACTTTCACCTCCATATGTTCTGTGCTGTATAGCAGTGCGATTTCTGTGCCTGCTTGCACATAGGCGCCAGGCGACACTTGTCGCTCTACAATCAAAGCATTAAACGGCGCAGTAACCTTTGTCCTGCGCAATTCTTTTTGCGCGTTACGCAAGACAGACTCAGCCTGCTTTACAGTCGCCTGTGCCGCTTTTAGTTGGGGTTGGCGTAACACTAAAGCCGATTCTGGCTTCCCTTGCATGCCAGAGGCTTCCCACTCTATTGCCGCTTGKSYKWCYCTWCRCKMCKCTTCYRATMNTGYKRGCSTKNASWKASKCWMMACTATTTTCAGCACTGGCAACTGCCGCTAGATACTCACTCTTCTCTAGCTGGATAAGTATGTCGCCTTTTTTTACCCGTTTACCTGATTCAAAACTAACATTCAACTGCTGGACTTGCCCACTGACTTGCGCAGACAAGCGCAATTCATAATGCGGGCTCGCCTCACCATAGCTAGTGATTTTTGCTTTATATTGTTCAGGTGAAACAGAGACAACCTCAACCTTTGGCGTCAGTGTCTTTTTATCTTTAACCCGTCTCGGCTGACTGCCTTCCGCAGAAATTTGAACATAATTAAATAGCAAAACAATCACCAAAATACCAAGTGCAGCTAAAATAACTACGCCTTGCCTACTCGTTCCTTGCTTCAAAAATTGCTTCATCCGTCTAACTCCGTGCCAATTGGCAAACCAAGTGCAAGCCCTAAATTCACTCGGTTATGCAATCGTGTAAAAATAATATTGTTTAATTGTGCTTCAAGGTTGTATGTTTGTTGCTGTACGTTTAACAGGTCGAGAATATCGACTAGTCCAGTCCGATAGCTATTTTGATATTGCGTTAACGTATTGCGTGCACGCGTTAAGGCAGCAGCAATGTGTTGCTGCTGCTTGGTGAGAGACCTTTCCTGCCCCAGCGCATCTTCCACCTCACTAATCGCAGCAAGCAAGGTTTCACGGTACGCCTGATATTGATAAGCAGTTTGCAACTCAGCTATTTCCGCCTCAGCTTTTAACGCACCGCCTTTATACAAAGGTGCTGTTAACTGTGCCAGCAAAGACCAAATGGGGTTTTTAAACAACGCCGCTGTTGGTGACGCTGCGATGTCGCTTAGCGCTGCGCCTAGACTAATACTTGGTAATAGTTCTTTATAGGCCACTTGTGTACGCAATGTTTCCGCCTTAATCGCTAAGTAAGCTGCGCGTAAATCAGGGCGGCGTTGCAAAGTTTGCTCAGGCAAGTCAGCAAGTGGCATTACGACTGTCGGATAGCTTGCATCAATCTCAAATGCGCGGTGCTTCGCCCGCCCAAGTAGCGTGTTTAGCGCGCGCTGCTGTTGAGCTAGCCCTTCTTTTTCAGCCTCGATGCTTGCTTGGGAACTGGAAACATTACTGCGGGCGCTATCAAGGTCTTCCAACGACCCAAGACCATTTTTGTAGCGTCGCACAATAAATTGCGCATTCTTTTGCAGTGTGTTCAGCCGTTTTTGCTCAATTTCAATTGCTTGCTGCTGTGAAATCAAGCCTAACCAATGCTTCATCACATCAGCACCCAAACTATCGCGTGCAGATTGAAACAACATCTCCTGTTGCTCTACATCCAAATTAGCAGCATGCGTATTGTTTGTCAGCTTTTGCCATAGGTCGAGCTCCCAGCCAACCGACAACTCACTTTTGTAACTAGTATCAGCATCTTTGGCTTTTGATGCTGAAAAGCCCGCTTCTGCTGATGGCAATCGTTTGGCGCGTGTCTGCGTTGCTTGAGCACGTCGAATTTGTAAGGTAAGCAAGGCTTGTTGCAAGCTTGGGTTGGCACTGCTTGCCTCTTCCAGCAGTGCATTTAGCGCACTTGACTGTATCAGCTGATTAAGTGAAGTGGAAGCCTGCGCATTATCTTGCGCCGACCAAGCCGCCACCTGCGCTCGCTCACGCGCAACCTTTTCTGCGTAACCTGGCTGCTTAGGCATCAAACTACATGCGGATAGAAAAAGCAGGCTGACTAGCACCAACTGCTTTAATCTAAACATCCTCTGCATTGCATTACCTCTGGTCATTGATTATTTAACAGTCAGTGTAATCAGTGGGTGGTTAAGAGTCGGTTAAGGTAGTGCTAAGGAAGTAAAAAGAAGGCTTAAGGAATGAGATTTTCGTCCGCTAGTGCGATTGGTGATAGTGTGGTTAAATATTAGCTAACATTAAGAATTAAAAAGAAAAATAGCATGAATTACCTCAACCCATCAATCACGCTATACGGACGCATGCATCCGTATAATAGCTGTTAGCTCTATAGGGAAATCATGGCACAATTAAATGAAAAAGAAGGATCTATTGTCAGCTATTGCCCTAGTTGTCGTGGAGGAAGAAGTACTTTCGAGTGGAAAATTGGTAGTCAAGAAATAGGGGCGCATGAAAGACGGGAAGAAGACCTTAATTGGCGAGACTGTGTTGTCTCCTACAGGTTGTTCAAATGTGCCGGTTGTGGAATGGGGGCATTTGGCGTTGTGAAAATGGGTGGTGGCGGAAACTATCCCGGTGCTTATAACAGGCTAATTAAGTTCTTTCCTGAAACCAAGCAACGTTTGTCAATTCCAAGTTCAGTACCACAAGGAATAGTCACAGAATTTCGTGAAGCTGAAACGTGCTTGGAAAATCAGTGTTTAAGGGCTGCTGCTGGTTTAATTCGCTCAGTTCTCGATAAAACTCTACGCGCAAATGGCTATAAAACTAAACAAGAATATAATCTTTATAAACAAATAGAAGCTGCCGCAGAAGACGGAGTTATTACCCAATCAAGAAAGCGTAGAGCTCATGATGAGATTCGAGTTTTGGGTAACGATGTTCTGCATGATGATTGGCATGAAATCCCAGCGGAAGACGTTGAAGCAGCAAGGCACTACTGTCAGAGAATACTTGAGGACTTTTATGATGACCGTGAGTCCGTTTTAACTCTTTTGAGAGAAGCAGGAAGAACTCCTGAAGAAGATCGTAAAGTTGAGGCTTCAGAGTGAGAGCTAACAAGCGCATGTTGTCGGACTGGTTTTCCGCTGCGCTCCAAACCAGCCGCAAATGCGAGCGTTAGATGCCATATGGAAATATTGAGTTTTACATTGAAAGTAATTACCGCTATAGGAGTTGTTGGTTATGTTGTGTCTTGGATACAGGCATACAATAAAGTAGAAAATATAGATAAATGGTCGCAACAATTCGCTGCTTTAGCACCGTGGTGGATTTTAGATGGGTCGTTGTTAACCAAAGAACATGAGCACATACGTTACAGGGCAATTAAATTTTTTGTACTGTATGTATTATCTCTTTTTATTTCGTGGAGGTTCAGTTGAAAGCACCTAACCACACATTCAAGCGGGAGGTCAAATTCACCCCTCGCAACTTAATCAGTTCCATTCCCGAAGTGATGCACTAACCAGCGCTTCCTTCAACCTACGTCTACAAGATGCTTGAAATTAGATATAACGTATAACCAATATAAACAGCCAAGAGCAACCCGCCACCAATGCGGTTAATACTATTAACCCCGCCTTTTTTACGACCATAGCCCAGCACAAACAATAGTACGGTTAACAGCAGCATCAGCATCCAGTCACGACTGACCACTTCTGCTGGCACTTGCATGGGGTGAATGGCACCGGCTAAGCCAACAACGGCTAGCGTGTTGAATATATTAGAGCCGATGATATTACCTACTGCGAGATCATGCTCCCCTTTACGCGCTGCGGCAATTGAAGCTGCCAACTCGGGTAAGGATGTGCCAATCGCGATAACGGTTAAGCCAATGATTAAATCACTCACACCAAACCCCTGCGCGATATCGACAGCACCCAACACTAATATGCGAGAGCTAATGACCAATAGCACGAGCCCCATAATCAACAAACCCCATGCTTTTAATGGTTTAACATCCTCTAGCTCGCCTTCTAACTCAGTTGCCAARGTATCACCCTGCGACGATTGTTTACGACTGTGTAATGTCATCCATGTAAACACAAGCAATAACACCGCCAACTCAACAAACCCCTCAACACGCGTGATTTGACCATCTTGCAAATGAAAATAGGCAAGAAAAGTGATCCCAAGCAAAATAGGCAATTCTTTTTTCAGTACACGAGAACGAATAACAACAGGGCTAATGAGTGCGGTGATACCTAAAACTAAAGCAATATTGGCAATGTTAGACCCATAGGCATTACCAAGTGCAATGCCTGGGTTGCCTTGCATGGCAGACAATACCGACACGGACATTTCTGGGGCAGAGGTACCAAAGCCGACCACAATCATGCCGACCAATAGTGTAGACATGCCAAGATTATGTGCGACGGCTGCAGCGCCGTCCACAAACATATCCGCACTCCAAACGAGCACGATTAAGCCGATTACAATCATTCCAATGGATAACAACATTTTTAGTTCTTCTTTAATTAAAAATAAGTTAAAACGGGGCCTATTATAAGCCACCCAACACATAGCCAATAACCAACCCAACAATAAGTGCAATGGTAAGGCCACGATAAGTAAGTACATCTTTTGAATAGCCACGCTTAATCGCCACATAAGCGACAAGGTAACCGACAGCATTTAATAGCCAAATAAATGACATCGTCAGCACTTTGACTAAGATTGGTCCAATAACGGGAACCAAAGCAATGATGCCAAGCAGCCAAGTGATTAAGCCCGTATAAAAACCGACCAAAACTGCACCACTCGCCGCTACTGTTGCATCAATATCGTATTGATAAACTAGCCAAGCACCTAAGGCAAGAAGCCCTAACACCGGCAACATGACTTTCCATCTGCCACGTCGCGGCGCGCTAATTACCTCTTCATCAAACACACTGATTTTTAACGATTTGGTTAATAGCCACACATTTTCGACAGCCTCACACTTTCCTTTTAAGCCGCCATCCACTGCTTCGCTGGCAAGCAAAGTGATGTCATAAACGGCCTGAAAATGCTGGTTAATTTCTTTATTCGTAATGGCAAAAGGYGGCCCTGCCAATAAGGTTTGATCGTACTCAAAACTAATGAGTAATTGTGATGCATTATCGGTAATTTCTATCAAATGTTTTGTGTAGCGTTGTCGCATTTCTGTGGGTAAGGCAACAAATGCAGCACGATCATAAACAACGTCGACCGTGCCCAACACGTCTTTAGATAACTGAAAAATATCGCCGACARAAATATCGATATTTTCTGCGCTATAACGGGTAAGCGTCCCTATTTTGATTATTTGAGGTGTGATATCTAACGCATCAAATAACTGTTTCACCGCAATTTCGCTCAACTCAGCACCGGCAACGCGATAACCGTTGGAGAGTAACCAAGCAATATCTAGCGTTTTACCGCATAACGGAACAAAAACACGGCTTCCATCCGCTAAAGAAAGCGCCTCAAAATGATTGACCAATAGCGGGTTAGCTTCACTTTTGTGAAACCCTATTACATTACTTTTCCACTTTTGATGCCAAAAATCTGGATCCATTCTATATCCCTAAGTAATCATTGAGAAACCGTGCCGCAAGGCGTGCCTTTACCCGTAAAGTATAGCAATGATTGTTGCGCATGATAAAACAACTTACTCACTTAACCACTAAACCACACCGCAGCGACCCACCCCCTTTACACGCGATTTCTTGAACTAAAATGCTATTTAAGCTTCTAACAATCAGTCGGTAAACTTAAGGGGATTGATCATGGACATGCACAATCAAGATAAACAAAAACTCGTTGAGCAGTACGATGCCTTTGCAGAAAAATTCAAAGCCTTTTATTTAACAGGCAAAGATCGTGGGAAAGAAGCTATGGCACATGCCATGGAAAAAACACGGGAAGATTTAACTGCATTCGGTGAATTCAGCATAGAGCGAGGTGAAATGATGAAAGCCTACCTAGCCCGGGATTTAGAGCAAACCGTTTCTTCTGCACGCGCCTATGGAGAAACGCTAGGCGATGAAGCCAAGAAAAAACTGCAACCATCCCGATTAAAAGCCGGGGCATTAGCATCGCTTGCCTTTGTACTAGAACATACCAATGAAGCACTGCATACGCTGATGGATAAAACGGTAGAAGCCATCACTTACAAAACAGGCGAGATTACCTCTGCAGGTAGCCTCACTTGTCAAGACTGTCAGTATAAAATGCAACTTAAAAAAACAGGCCACGTCCCACCATGCCCCAAATGCAGTGGTACTTTATTCCATAAGGGTTACTAGACAGTTAAACCAACACAATGTGTGTATTTTTTAATCAGGCGCTAACTAGCTTGGCAATACACGCCTCAACACTGCTAGCAATAACAAAAAAGCTGCAATTGCAGCTTTTTTGTTTTATATCTGAAGAGACTAAATCTCTACTCTACGGCTTCCGTAATCGGAATAACTTTTTTGCCACTACTTAACGTATCTAAAGCAGCTTTATACTCTGTCATTTGGTTAAAGTTTAGATACTTATAAATATTATCGGTATCTGCCAACTTATCCCCAATGGTTTCTAAATATTCAGCATGTGTTGGCATATAGCCTAACTTAGCACAAACAGCCGCCAATTCAGCCGAGCCTAAATACACGCGTGCATCCTTACCCATACGGTTATCAAAGTTTCGTGTTGATGTTGAAAACACGGTTGCTTTATCTTCTACACGCGCTTGGTTACCCATACACAATGAACAACCTGGTATCTCTGTTCGCGCACCAGCYACKCCGAATGTCGCATACACCCCTTCTTCTCGYAATTGTGCTTCRTCCATCCGTGTTGGTGGTGCRACCCAYAAGCGRGTTGGGATATTGCTTGCGCCTTCTAGCACTTTTGCCGCAGCACGGTAATGACCAATATTRGTCATACAGCTRCCGATGAACACTTCATCAATCTTGTCGCCTTGCACTGCCGTTAGYGTTCTTACATCATCTGGGTCRTTAGGACAGGCAACCAATGGTTCTGTAATCGTCGCCAGATCAATTTCAATCACATGCGCATATTCCGCATCAGCATCGGCCTTCATTAAGCTTGGTGCAGCTAACCATGCCTGCATACTCTCGATACGGCGCTGCAATGTGCGTGCATCTTCATAACCATTTTCAATCATGTTTTGCATCARYACWATGTTTGAATTCAAAAATTCAATCACTGATGCTTCACTTAAATGCACGCTACAACCATTAGATGAGCGCTCAGCTGAAGCATCTGACAACTCAAAWGCTTGCTCWACTTTYAARTCRGGCAAGCCTTCAATTTCTAAAATACGGCCATTGAATATRTTTTTCTTWCCTTGCTTACCAACMGTCAACGTTCCTTCTTGAATCGCAGCATAAGGAATCGCATTCACTAAGTCTCGTAATGTGATGCCATCTTGCATCTCACCTTTAAAGCGCACCAATACAGACTCTGGCATATCTAATGGCATAGCGCCTGTTGCCGCCGCAAAAGCGACCARACCTGAACCAGCAGGGAATGAAATGCCAATMGGAAAGCGGGTATGTGAATCACCACCTGTACCGACAGTRTCAGGCAGAATCATCCGRTTAAGCCATGAGTGAATCACACCGTCACCTGGTTTTAAAGTGACMCCTCCACGGCTAGAGATAAACTCTGGCAATGTATGCTGCAAATTAATATCAACGGGTTTGGGGTAAGCKGCTGTATGGCAGAAACTTTGCATGACTAAATCACTACTAAAGCCTAAACAAGCCAGYTCTTTCAATTCATCCCGCGTCATKCCACCAGTGGTATCTTGTGAGCCAACAGTCGTTACTTTAGGCTCGCAATAAGTACCMGCGCGTACRCCTTGGTYGTCAGGTAAACCACAAGCACGRCCCACCATTTTCTGCGCTAAGGTATAGCCCTTATCGCTMACTCTAGCGGGTACAGATTTAATAAATACATCKGYYTCWGGCATCCCTAATGCAKYACGCGCATTWGCGGTTAAGCCACGGCCAATAATTAATGGGATACGACCACCAGCACGCACTTCGTCAGGTAAGGTGACTGGGTTCATGTCAAAAGTGGAAATCACATCGCCGGATTCATTCAACACTTTGCCGTCATAAGGTTTAAT
>NVTX01000036.1 GCA_002401735.1 Methylophilaceae bacterium
AATAATATAAAATGTATTTGAAACTTTCGTTACCCAGTCACGCATGGCTTCGTTCAGCGCATCTTTAAGCGTTTTCGAGCCACTTTCAACCGGTACAACAGTGGCCCCTAATAACTTCATTCTAAACACGTTTGGCGCTTGGCGCTTAACATCTTCGCTGCCCATGTAAACGACACATTCCAAACCTAAGCGCGCGGCAATCGTTGCTGTTGCTACGCCGTGTTGGCCTGCGCCTGTTTCAGCAATCACCCTAGGCTTACCCATGCGTTTTGCCAACAAAGCTTGGCCAATGGTGTTATTCACCTTGTGTGCACCAGTATGGTTTAAATCTTCACGCTTTAGATAAATTTGCGCGCCACCAACTTGATCTGACCAACGTTGTGCGTGGTAAATTGGGCTTGGGCGACCAACATAATGTTTTAAGTCATAAGCGTACTCAGCTAAAAATTCTGGGTCAAGGCGATATTTTTCATACATTACCCGCAACTCATCTATCGCTTCAACCAAGGTCTCTGCAACAAAGCTGCCTCCAAATTGACCAAAATGGCCGCGTTCATCTGGCATATCATATAACTGCATTACTTACTCCCTACTGTTGGCAGCCATCAAATGGCATGCCAATGCTAACACTTTATTAAAATCCGATTGAATCAATAGGATGCTTTAACTGCAGACATAAATGTTGCAATTTTTGTCGTATCCTTTATCCCTTTACTTTGCTCTACACCGCCACTTACATCAACGGCATAAGGGTGTATCTGTTGTATTGCACTCGTCACATTTTCTGATGTTAATCCGCCGGCTAAAACAATTGGCAAAGAAATATTTTCAGGAATCAAATTCCAATCAAACACCTGCCCAGTACCCCCAACCGCACGATCAGAATAAGTATCTAACAGTAACGCTTTAGCGCTACTGTATGTCTGTGCGTATTGTATCAAATTTGTACTCTCTTTAACGCGAACGGCTTTTAAATAAGGCAACCGATACTGCATACACGTTGCCTCACTCTCATCGCCATGAAATTGCAACAAATCAATGTGTACTTTAGATATCACTTCATTGACTTCTGTTTCTGTGGGATTTACGAACAAAGCGACAACCGTCACAAACGGCGGTAATGCCGCAGCAATAGCAGCAGCCTGCTCTATTGAGACATGGCGTGGACTAGGCGGGTAAAAAACCAAACCAATGGCATCCGCACCATGTTCGATGGCTGAAAGAGCATCTTCAATCCGAGTGATACCGCAAATTTTCGCGCGTGTTCGCATAGCCAGAGACTTCTTCTATTCTTAAATAGTGTAAGCCTATCGCAATCTTCGTCTTGTGTCACAAGTTATGGTTAAATCATCTCAATATGCTGACCATCACTTGGTAGTTGCCATGTTTTATCATACGCAACACCCGTAAGGTATAAGCCATTAGGTGAGAACGTCGGTGGAGAGAGCGTTCTGTCCTGCTTTGCTAGCAAATCATGAATGAATGCTGGCGGATGTTTACCATTGCCGACATAAATAAGTGCGCCCAGCATATTGCGCACCTGATGCTGTAAAAATGCATTCGCAGAAAATTTAAATACTAGTTTACTTCCATGCAGGCTCACCGCTGCCTCACGCATCGTTTTAACCGGAGATTTAGCCTGGCACTCACTGGCGCGAAATGCACTAAAGTCATGTTCACCAATGAAGTAGCTGGCGCCCTCCTGCATAGCAGAAATATCTAATGGCAAATGGTACCAGCCTGCTTTCGTTACTAAAATAGCCGGCGCAACRCTTGCGTTAACAAGCAAATACTCATAACTGCGGAGCTGAGCAGAAAATCTAGCAYGAAATTCYTCAGTGACCATTTTTGACCAAATGACTCGTATCGATTCAGGCAAGAATGCATTCACACCCCTCACCCATGCATTCAACGGTCTAATCGTATCTGTATCAAAATGCACGACCTGCATCAGCGCATGTACGCCTGCATCTGTACGTCCTGCTGCATGCACACGGATGGGATGTTGCGCAATAGAGGCAATCGCCAACTCTAATGCATCTTGCACGCCACAGCCATTAGATTGACTTTGCCAACCACAGTAGGCTGCGCCATCATATTCTATTCCTAATGCAATTCGCATTGATTACTTCAACCTAAAAAAGCAATGAATAGAAAACAAAACATCAATGAAATTGCACAACAATCTAACCATGTGAACATTGGCCTGACAAATTCAATCACAACATCATCCTCGTCACCCTCAACAAAAGCCTGTTCCAACCTACCCGCCAACCCCTTGATTACGGATACCTCATTACCACTAGCTTGTTTTAATTCAACGTAATGCAAGGTTAGCCATAAGCGCGCAGAAAAACGTTGGACATCTAGCCCCAGACAAGATAATGGCTTCATTAAAAAATACAGCCCAGAGATAAATTGTTGTTTTGTATTCTGTTTGAGTATTATCGACAGCACAGCCAATACTAACGCGATTCGTAGCACCTGCATCAGCCCCATCTCCAGCCCTTCGTATGTGGCCATGAAAGCAAAAGGCCAATTAGCGACATGCTGGCCAGGGGTATTAAATACAAAGATTAAAAACATGACCAAATAAAACCATTTCAACCGTTTCATTAACCGATAAAAATGATTGTTTTTTAAATAGATAAGCAGCAAACCCAACACCAACATTAATAGCAGCATTGTGTTTAGGCTCCACATATTCAAAGCAAGCGTAAATATAAAAAATAGAATGAGCTGAGTCGTTGTGCTAATACTAGGCATTCATTCCCTTTCTTTATAAAAAATAGAATACTGAACAATACAATATAAAAAGGCCGGACATAAGCCCGGCCTTTTATTAAGCGAACAAATACTAACCTAACGTGGCTAAAATCTCTTCCGCACGTTTACGTTGATTTACGCCGCCCTCTTTCAATACTTCATCTAACAACTCTTTTGCACCTTCTTTATCTTCCATATCGACATAAGCTGCCACTAATTCCAGCTTCGTCTCAACTTCTTCAGACTCTGGCTCAGTAGAGACCTCCTCAGCTTCAGCCTCTGGTGTTGCTTCAGAAATTGCTTGATTAACATCATCACTAACGTCCAATGAAATATCTGATATGTCTAAAACATTCTCTTGTGCATCATCAGCGTCAGATGAAGCCACTGTATCCTCAGAAAGCGTGTTGACATCAAACCCAAAATCTTCCGATGGTGCTTTTCCATCATCTRTTTCAAGTGTTGGARCTTCTTCAGCACCAGACTCAGAAGTTTCGGCAGTATCTGGCATGTCCAATGTTAAGTCTTTAGGCATGTTTAGCTCAGGGACTTCAAGCTCTGGCACATCAAGTGCATCAACACTATCTGAAACAGGTTTATCAGTAACAGCATCACTACTCGCGCCTTCAGTCGCCTTCTCATCTTCCATATTAGGGAAGTCTAAGTTTGGCATCGTATGTGCAAAGTTTGCATCGCCCTCTTGTGTTGGCTCGTCTACTTTCTGATCGTCAGACACATTTAAGTCAAACTCTAATGCCGTATCTTCTGTTTCAAGCACTTCAGAAACATTGGGAACATCCAAGACAGTTTCATCAACGGCAAGATCAACCTTGTCAGATTTCACTTCATCATTGGCGATTGTAGGTGGCTCATCCGCCAAAGCCTCTCCTTCTRCAGGTTTAGCATCTTCATTTAATGAAAAATCCAAATCTGCTTCATCCGCTAGTGGCGAATCAGAAAAGTCGGATGCATCAAGCTTACCATCCGTACTTTCGTTAGCATTTTCTGTTGCTTCCGCAGGAGCAGCGCCGCCTTCTTTGATTTGATAGAGTGGGTTATTAGGTTCAAGTTTAATCCCGATTTCCGCCACTTTCGCCCAAGTAGGGTCTTCAGCACCTAAGGTTGTATACAATTCACCTGAAACGGTTTCAAATGCAGACATGTCTTTACTTGCCGCATACATTTCAAGCAATTTAAGGTGCAATTCATAACGTTTTGGCTCTTTTGAAATAGCATCTTTTAGAATCTCTTCTGCTTGCGCATCACGGCCATAAGCCATGTAGACCTCAGCTTCAGCAATCGGATCAACATCATTCGTATCAATCATGCCACCGCTTGTGCTTTGTGAGAAATCAGTCAGGAATGAGGTATCTCCAGTATCAACACTAGCCCCAGAAGTATTTCCAAACACGGTATTCGCTTTCAAGCCGCCCGAGGTCATAATCCCTTGTTCAAAATCTGCAAGATTCTTAATGCGCTTATTGCGCAAGTAGAACCAACCGCCCACGAGCAATGCAAACAAACCAGCACCTGCCCCTAAAATAGTCGTGTCTACACCACCAAACATGCCTTTAAGACTATCTAATAAACCAGAAATAAAGCTAGGTGGTTCCACTGGCTCAGCTGGCACTTTAGGCTGCGCAACAGGCTTAGGCTTCTCTGCTGGCTTTACAACCTCTTTCACCTCCGCGACAACTTCTTCTGCTGGCTGCGCACCAAGTTTAACTGGCGATGGCAGGCTTTCCTCTGAAGCAGCCCCTTCACTAGACTGCTGCGCATCAGACAATGCATCACTTTTCAGCGTCAAGAGCTTCTGCATATCTTCGATTTGTTTCTCTAATACAGAGATTCTATCTTGTGCGTCTGTTAACCCTTTTTCACGCGCACTGACCTCTTCTTGCAAGGCCGTTATTTTAGCTTCCATGCTAGCTGTCTTCTTTGCATCCCCAGAGGATAGTTTTACAACATCCTTAGGACCTTCACTTTCCGCAATGGATTTATCTTCTGTCGCTGGTTTTATTTTGCCACTAGTCGATTGTGTTTCTTCTTCACTCGCTTGCTGAGTGCTATCGGCAACAATGCCCGCTAACTTATTACGATAGTCATTCCAATTGGCCGTCTGCACCTTAATTTCTTTAACAGCGGTGTTTCTTTCAATGGCGTTTAATGCTTCTTCCGTTGGCGGCTGCAAAATTTTACCAACCTTAAGCCTATTCATGTTCTTGCCGTCAAATGCTTCCGGGTTCGCCTCAAAAAGGCCAACTAGCATCTGATCCAAACTAACGCCTGCAGGTTTCATGCGACGTGCAATTTTTGAAAGGGTATCGCCTTTACGCGTTAAATAATCTTCAGCTTCGGCTGTTTGGTCTGTGCTAATAGCACTTGCTTGCGTGGTGTCTGCTAGTGGTGTCTTTTTCTTACTCGGTACGATTGCTTTTTCTACCGTCTTATTAACCGATTTAATCGCTGGGGCCTGTATTTGGCCTGTTGTTATTTCACGGTTGTAGCCTGGCGGGTCTAATAGCACCGTATATTCTCTTAAGATACGACCAGTTTCCCATTCAACCTCAACCAACATATCCAAGAAAGGCTCTGTAATTGGTCGATTTGATCTCAACTTAAGCACATTTTTACCGCTAGTACTTTTAGCAATTTCAACTTTAATATTACTGTGTGAAGCTGGGCGCTCCAAACCTTGCGCTGCATAGGTAGCTTCAGGTGCGATACTAGCTTTAAGCGACGCTTTCTCTTTCGCAGTCACTGAGAGAAGCTCAATCTCCGCTTTTAGTGGCTCACCAATACCTGAGGCAATCGTTAACTGACCCAGTCCTGCAGCCAAAACCGAGATGGGTAATAACGTCAAGCCTAAAGCTATTGACATTTTCTTTATTTTTGAGAGATACACTATTCCACCTTAAAATTCTTAAGCATAAATTTTACTTCAATATTCCAATAACGAAATTAACATCAATTAGTTAGGGATGCAAGCTCATAACACACATTATATTCACTACGTATGTAATTGTTTCATGAATAGTGTATCTTTTTAACCAAAAAACTATTTTACGCTGACAAGTACGCGCAGCATACGTCTAAGCGGCTCAGCGGCGCCCCATAGCAGTTGGTCGCCCACTGTAAATGCGGACAGATATTCGCCACCCATTGCCAATTTACGCACACGGCCTATTGGCGTATTCAATGAACCAGTAATTACTGCAGGAGATAAATCGCGCATGCTCGCATCTCGCTCATTCGGAATCACCTTCGTCCACTCATTCGCTTCATCAAGCATCTGATTTATTTCATCTAACGGCACATTCTGCTTAAGCTTGATGGTTAACGCTTGTGAATGACAACGCATTGCGCCCACACGCACGCACAAGCCATCAATAACCATCGGGTTAGCTTCACGACCCAAAATCTTGTTGGTCTCAACGCCAGCCTTCCACTCTTCTTTGCTTTGACCATTTGCCAAATCACTATCAATCCAGGGAATCAGGCTACCAGCTAAGGGGACGTTAAAATTTGAAGTTGGAAAATCACTAGAACGAATGGTGTCAGCAACCGTTTTATCAATTTCTAATATTGCGGAAGCTGGATCTGCCAACAATGGGCTCACTGACGCATTAATTGCACCCATCTGCGCAATGAGTTCACGCATGCTTTTCGCACCGGCACCTGATGCAGCTTGATAAGTCATTGCAGTCACCCAATCAACCAAATCAGCTTTGAACAAACCATGTAGCGCCATCAACATAAGAGAGACGGTGCAGTTACCACCGACCCAGTTGTTAACTCCTTTGCTAAGTGCACTTTCTATCATCGGCATATTGACTGGATCTAACACAATAACCGCGTCTTTTTTCATCCGCAAAGTAGACGCCGCATCTATCCAATGGCCATTCCAACCATCCGACCTGAGCTTAGAAAACACTTCTGTTGTGTAGTCACCACCCTGACAAGTGACGATGACATCCATTACTTTAAGCGCAGCAATATCTTTCGCATCTTTAAGTGCTGACGATGCTTTACCGATGTCTGGCGCAGCAGCACCTGTTTGCGAAGTGGTAAAAAACTGCGGTTCAATCTCCGCAAAGTCATTTTCCTGCATCATGCGCTGCAATAACACTGAGCCAACCATTCCGCGCCAGCCAACAAACCCTACTTTTAACATACTCTACCCATAACTATCGACTTCACTACTTCGATTTACGATTCATCTATGATGACTAATAATTAATCTCTAAAATTACCAAATTTCAGTGGAAAATCTGTAATGTTCTTTTTCACAAGCGCAATCGCATCTTGCAATAGATCTCGCTTTCCACCATTCACACGAACAGACTCACCCTGAATGCTCGCTTGCACTTTCATGCGGCTATCTTTAATGGTTCTAACAATCTTTTTCGCTAAATCACTATCAATCCCATCACGCACAACCAAGTCTTGTTTTACTTTGCTTCCAGCAACCGTCTGGACATCTTTATGCTCCAACCGTTTAGCAGAGTCAGGCTCTTTCTTTTCCATCGCTGGCAATAAAATATCTTTAATCTGGTCTAACTGAAAGTCATTCTCTCCATACACAGTAATGACAAAATCTTTTTCGTTAAATTCCACTTTGGCTGATGTGCCTTTAAAATCATAACGATTGGTAATTTGTTTACTAGCGGTATCAATTGAGTTGCTTAAAGCGACCTTATCAACTTCTGATGTAATATCAAATGAGGGCATACAAAACTCCTTTTAAAATCTTATAAGCGAAAACTAGGCAAGGCGTGAGTGTGATGGCAGTACGTTAGTACGACGAACACGAGCAACGTAGCCTAGTCGAGCATTAAAACTATTCGTAATGGCAGACGTAATCTAGCGTTTCCAGAACCTCAATATCAAAACTTGAGTTCCCAGCAATTGCAAACTTGCCGCCAGCTTGATACGTTTTCCAATCATTCTCACCCGTCAACCGCACCTTACAAACACCTGAGTTAATTTCCATCAATTCAGGAGACTCTGTATTGAAAGTTAACGTACTAGGGAAAATCACACCAAGCGTATTACGCGTACCATTGGGAAACAAAACTGTATGGCTCACACATTTACCATCGAAGTAAATATTAGCCTTCTTCTTTACACTAACATTATCAAACTGAGCCATTTCAAATCTCCTAAACTTATTCAGCCTTATTATCGCAGAAAAGCGACTGCTAGTAACACACAGTCGCTCTTAAATTAGTTACATTGCTGCGACGATTTGATCTCCCATTTCCGAACATGACACTTTCTTCATGCCTTCTTCATAGATGTCACCAGTCCGATAACCTGCGGCCAACACTTTCTTCACTGCATTCTCAATACGAACAGCCACTGCTTCTTTATCAAAACTGTAGCGAAGCATCATCGCGACCGAAAGTATGGTTGCAATGGGGTTAGCCAAGTTTTGACCTGCAATATCAGGTGCTGATCCGTGTGAAGGCTCATACAAACCCTGCTTGCTAGCATTCAATGAAGCCGAAGCTAACATACCAATAGAGCCCGTCAGCATGGATGCTTCATCCGACAAAATATCACCGAAGATATTGCCGGTCACCATGACATCAAATTGTTTTGGGTTGCGAATCAACTGCATTGCGGCATTATCCACATACATATGGCTTAACTCAACTTCAGGATATTCTTTCGCGACATCAATGACGATTTCTTTCCAAAATTCTGTCGTTTCCAATACGTTAGCTTTATCGACTGAGCACAGTTTTTTATCACGCTTCATCGCAATACCAAATGCCACATGCGCGATGCGACGTACTTCTGGCTCGCTATACACCATGGTATTAAAACCTTCTCGCTCACCTGCATCATTAATACGCATACCACGTGGCTCACCGAAGTACACATCGCCAGTCAATTCACGCACAATCATAATATCTAAACCAGCAACCACTTCTGGCTTAAGCGTAGAAGCATTCGCCAACTCAGGAAAAAGCACTGCTGGGCGTAAGTTTGCAAACAAACCTAAGTCTTTACGAATCGCCAACAAACCACGTTCTGGGCGTAGCGGACGATCTAGATTATCGTACTGTGGTCCACCAACAGCACCTAACAATACAGCATCTGCATCACGGCAAATCTTCTGTGTGAATTCTGGGTAAGGGTGGCCATATTCATCATAAGCCTGACCACCTAATGGCGCTTCTGTAAACACCATTTCCATGCCTTCATTTTTTAATACGTCCAGCACGCGCAATGCTTGCTTAACGATTTCTGGACCGATACCATCACCTAGTAATACTGCAATTTTCATTGTCATTTCTAATTCCTATGTTTTTATGTAAACGACCAAGGCTGAGTCGCCTTATGTTTTGTTTCGAATGCTTTAATTTTGTCTTCGTGAGCCAATGTCAAACCAATTTCATCTAAGCCATTAAGCAAATTATGTTTCGATGTTTCATTCACTTCAAAACTAAATGAATCGCCTGATGGCGTCGTCACTGTTTGTGAAGACAAATCGACATTTAAGACATAACCTTCAGTGGCTTCGCACTCTTTAAATAACTGCTCGACTTTCTCAGCGCTAGCCACAATTGGCAAAATGCCATTTTTAAAGCAGTTGTTATAAAAGATATCTGCAAAGCTAGGCGCAATAATGACGCGGAAGCCAAAACCATCAATCGCCCAAGGTGCGTGTTCACGGCTAGATCCACAACCGAAATTTTCGCGCGCTNATAACACTTGTGCACCCTTGTAGCGTGGCAGGTTAAGTACAAAATCTTTATTTAACGGACGCGTMCTGCAATCCATGCCAGGCTCACCATAATTGGTATAGCGCCACTCATCAAATAAATATGGACCAAAACCTGTTCGTTTAATTGATTTCAAAAACTGTTTAGGGATAATCGCATCCGTATCAACGTTAGCGCGATCCATTGGACATGCTAGCCCAGTAATTTGTGTAAATGCTTTCATAATTTATCTCCTCGCGTTAAACGTTACGCACGTCTACAAAATGACCAGCAATCGCAGCGGCAGCCGCCATTGCAGGGCTCACCAAATGCGTACGACCACCTGGGCCTTGGCGACCTTCGAAATTACGGTTTGAAGTGGAAGCGCAACGCTCACCAGCGCTCAAACGATCAGCGTTCATTGCCAAACACATAGAGCAACCTGGCTCACGCCACTCGAAACCAGCGTCGATAAAGATTTTATCTAAGCCCTCTTTTTCTGCTTGGCGTTTAACAATGCCCGAACCCGGCACAACCATTGCCACGTCAATATTGCTAGCGACTTTTTTACCTTTAGCAACAACTGCTGCCGCACGCAAATCTTCAATACGTGAATTCGTACAAGAACCAATAAACACTTTATCCAACTGAATCTCTTCGATTGGTTTATTGGCACTCAACCCCATATATTTAAGCGCATTCTCGATACTGGTGCGTTTCGTTGGATCTGTTTCTTTTGCAGGGTCAGGCACGGTTGCCCCAATAGGCAACACTTGCTCAGGCGACGTACCCCAAGTCACTTGCGGCTCAATATCTGCACCATTTAATTCAATCACGGCATCAAAATCGGCATCCGCGTCTGACTTCAATGTATCCCAATAAGCAACAGCTTGATCCCATTGCTCACCTTTCGGCGCGTATTGAAGACCTTTTAAGTACGCGGCTGTTTTTTCATCAGGGGCCATGATACCAGCACGTGCGCCAGCTTCGATTGTCATATTACAAATCGTCATGCGGCCTTCCATTGATAAGGCACGAATCACTTCGCCACCAAACTCAATGGCATAACCTGTACCCCCAGCAGTACCCGTAATCCCAATAATCGCCAATGCAACGTCTTTTGCTGTGATACCAACGCCAAGCTTGCCATCCACTTTTATCAACATGTTTTTTGATTTTTTAGTAATCAACGTTTGCGTTGCCATCACGTGTTCAACTTCTGATGTGCCGATACCATGTGCTAACGCACCAAATGCACCATGTGTCGATGTATGGCTATCACCACACACCACCGTCATACCCGGCAATGTTGTCCCATGCTCAGGGCCAATCACATGAATAATGCCTTGGTTTTTATCTTTAAACGGGAAGTACACTAAAGAACCAAATTCCTTAATGTTTTTATCTAAGGTCTCAACTTGCAAACGAGAGATTGGGTCTTCAATGCCTTTGTCCCAGTCTTTGGTTGGCGTATTGTGATCAGGGTTCGCCACAATCGTATTATTGCGCCAAGGTTTACGACCAGCTAAGCGCAAACCTTCAAACGCTTGAGGGCTTGTGACTTCGTGCACCAAATGTCGATCAATATACATAAGGCTTGTGCCGTCTGCATCCTCGTGGACTAAATGAGAATCCCATAATTTATCGTAAAGCGTTTTTCCTGACATGTGTAGCTCCTTGAACCCGTGATTTTAATTATTGTTTTATTGATATATTTAATAACTGGCGCCAGTGTAACGGCTTTTTAATACCCTAACAATGATATAGTTTATACTGGTATAAATGATAACAGCTTAGGTAACTTAGTTAATATGGTTAGTGTAGATCAAACGAATAAAAGACGTAAGGAATTAGGTGAGTTTTTGCAAGCGATTCGCAAGCGCGGCACACCAGAAGCATTTGGCTTTCCAACAGGCCCTAGAAGAAGAATAAAAGGCTTACGGCGTGAAGAAGTGGCGCAATTAGCCGCCATCAGCACAACATGGTACACATGGATAGAACAAGGGCGTGATGTGAATATGTCGGCTGACGCCCTACTTCGGTTAGCACAGGCACTTAAACTAACGAAAACCGAACGCGCTTATTTGTTTGATCTTGCTGGCCGGCGTGACCCACAAGGCCATATTCAGGAAGAAGACTTAGCCTCTGCCACATTGACAGACTTATTAGCCAATATTCAAATACCCGCTTACATCCTAGGCAGCACTTGGAATGTGTTGGCATGGAACAAAGAAGCCACAAATTTATTTGGTGATTGGTTTACGCAGGAAAGTGCGATTGCGCCCAATTTATTAAGGCTTGTCTTTACCCATCCAAAGGCACAAACATTCATTGTAGACTGGGAGGCACGTAGCCGACGACTGGTTGCTGAATTTCGTGCAGACTGCCGAAGCCGTTTGGATGAGCCTGAACTGCAAGCTTTGGTTAATGAACTGTCACAAGCTAACACAGCATTTGAGCAGTTTTGGAAACAGCATGATGTGTTAGAACGCCAAGGTGGTTTACGTGAGTTTAACCATGATAAACATGGCTTACTACGCTATCAGCAAGTCACCAWGMKRYYASTSSMKNAWGAKYRGTNTMAARTTWSTCAKGMYMACNCCAWANGAWSTTKMWASAYWMKCTTGCATCAACTTATATTCAATCGCATCACGTAATGCAATCCATGACGCTTCGGTAATATCGGTAGAGACACCAATTGTAGACCAACTGCTATTATCATCTGACGTTTCTATCACCACACGCACTTTTGCAGCCGTTGCTAAGTTAGAGTCCAACACACGCACTTTGTAGTCCGTTAGCCTAATCTCTTTAATAGCAGGATACGTATCACGCAGTGCGTTACGCATCGCCATGTCTAATGCATTTACAGGCCCTGCGCCCTCACCTTCGGCTTTAACAACTTGACCATTCACGATAAAAGCAACGGTTGCTTTAGAGTTTGACTCTGTTTCAGAGGGTCCTTTAACTTGAATAGTGTAGTTTTCAAGCGTGAAATACGTTTTGTTTTTGCCTAGCAACTTGCGCACACGCACATCAAATGAATGCTCAGCATTCTCAAATTGGTAGCCTTCATGCTCCAACGCTTTCAGGTGTTCTAGTACGCGCTTCGTGTCTTCAGATTCTTTCGTGAGACTAGGATCAATTTGTTGTAATTTAGATAATATCGCGCTACGTCCAGCCACTTCAGAAACCAAAATATGACGTTGATTGCCAACTTGCGATGGCTCAATATGCTCATATGATATTGGGTTCTTACTAACGGCATCAATGTGCATGCCGCCTTTATGCGAAAATGCATCATTGCCGACATAAGGTGCTTTTTCATTAAACGGTACGTTAGCAATTTCATTGATGTAACGTGCCGTTGTCGCGAGCTCAGCCATGTGACTAGCAGGGATGCAATCCATATCYAGCTTGAGTTGAACATTAGGGATRATRGCGCACAAGTTTGCATTGCCACAGCGCTCACCGATGCCATTGATAGTCCCCTGCACTTGCAATGCTCCTGCCTGCACGGCTGCCACAGAGTTTGCAACAGCCATTTCACAATCATTATGACRATGAATGCCAATATCTGCCTCAAAGCGTTCTACCACTAATTTAGTAAGCTCAAATACCTCATCAGGAAAAGTGCCGCCATTGGTATCGCATAAGCACAGCACATCCGCGCCAGCATCAGCCGCGGCTTGCAGGGTTTTCATGGCGTATTCAGGGTTATCTTTATAACCATCGAAAAAATGTTCAGCATCAAACACAACTTCTTTACCTTGTTGCTTGAGGTAGGAAATGGTGTCGCCAATCATGGCGAGGTTTTCTTCTAAGCTTGTACGCAAAATGTCAGTGACTTGATAGTCCCAGCTTTTGCCAAAAATCGCCACGGCGTCTGTATTCGCGCTAAGCAATGACTTTAAATTACGGTCATCTGCGGCTTTAATACCAATTTTGCGTGTGCTGCCAAAGGCAATGATTTTTGCATGCTTAAGCGTTAAATCAGCAACTCGCTCAAAAAAAACCAAGTCTTTCGGGTTGGAGCCCGGATTGCCAGCTTCAATATATGCAATGCCTAAATCATCCAGTTTTTGGACGATTTTAAGCTTATCTTCAACCGTGAATGAAACGCCTTGTGCCTGCGCGCCATCGCGTAGGGTTGAATCATAAGCGATCACTTTTTGCATTTATTTTTTCGGTGTTCTGAATTTTGCGGCGATGCGCATTCTTAAGGCATTCAGTTTAATAAAGCCCGCAGCATCCTGATGATCATAAGCACCATCGTCTTCCTCAAATGTTGCAATATCAGGATCAAATAGTGAGTCCGTTTTACTATCGCGACTAACAACAGAGACGCTACCTTTATAAAGCTTCACACGCGCCCAGCCATTCACATGCACTTGCGTATGATCAATCATCGTTTGCAATGCGACACGTTCAGGACTCCACCAGTAACCGTTATAAATCAAGCTTGCATAGCGTGGCATCAACTCATCCTTCAAATGCGCCACTTCACGGTCTAGCGTAATACTTTCAATAGCGCGATGCGCTTTCAGCATAATGGTCCCACCCGGTGTTTCGTAACAGCCACGTGCTTTCATGCCCACATAACGGTTTTCCACAAGGTCCAAACGGCCAATGCCGTGTTTACCACCCACGCGATTCAACTCAGCCAGTATTTCATGAGCTTTCATTGCCTTACCATTAAGAGCTACGATATCCCCTTGCTTGTATTCAATATCAAGATATTCAGCTTCGTTAGGCGCCGCTTCAGGGCTAACAGTCCAAAGCCACATGCTTTCTTCCGCTTCGGCAGCAGGGTCTTCTAAATGGCGACCTTCGTATGAGATATGCAATAAATTTGCATCCATAGAATAAGGGCTGCCACCTTGTTTATGCTTCATTTCCACAGGAATACCATGCTTTTCTGCATAAGCCATTAGTTTCTCACGGCTTAATAAATCCCACTCACGCCATGGCGCAATAATTTGGATATCGGGATTCAGTGCGTACGCACCTAATTCAAACCGTACTTGATCATTCCCTTTACCCGTTGCCCCATGTGCAATTGCATCAGCGTTTGTTTCCTTAGCAATCTCAATCAAACGTTTTGAAATCAGTGGGCGTGCAATCGAAGTGCCGAGTAGATATTCGCCTTCATAGACGGTGTTAGCCCTAAACATAGGGAACACAAAGTCACGTACAAACTCTTCACGCAAGTCATCAATATAAATCTCTTTAACACCAGCTGCTTTAGCTTTAGCGCGTGCTGGTTCCAGCTCATCACCTTGCCCCAAGTCAGCAGTAAAAGTTACTACCTCAGCTTGGTAGGTATCTTGCAACCATTTTAAGATAACAGAGGTGTCTAAACCACCTGAATAAGCCAACACGACTTTATTTACTTCACTCATTTCACTTTACCTAACAAACTATTTAATTAACTTTTCCTAACAAAAGGTATTCCATTAACGCCTTTTGTACATGCAACCGATTCTCTGCCTCATCCCATACCACTGAATTTTTGCCGTCAATCACATCGGCGGTGACTTCTTCTCCACGATGTGCTGGCAAGCAGTGCATAAACAACGCATCTTCTTTCGCCACCTTCAACAGATCATCATCCACTTGCCAATCAGCAAAATCTCTGCGGCGCTCTTCATTCTCAGACTCAAA
>NVTX01000037.1 GCA_002401735.1 Methylophilaceae bacterium
TTGTCTTTGTTATACGGACTATCCGTGATGGCGAGACGTGGAAAATCTGCCGAATCGCTGCAGTCCATTGTTAAAACAACGCTTAAAACCATGCCAGCCTAAGCGCGAAAAACAACATTGGCATAAGCACCTCATTCAATAGTAGAATCATAAGCTTTGATTCAATGAGACACTCGCTCAATGAGCCTCCAATTAGAGAAAGCGCGTTTTATCCCCTTCAGCCGTAACGATATCGTTCGTTTACTACTGGATGAACAACAGCTTAAAAAAACTGACCGTAAAAAATTAAAAGATGTGTGCGACTTGCTGATGCATGTTTACCATTTTGAATTTCATCAGTCACTAGAAACACTAAAAGAGTGCTATGCGCCTGTGAATCCTGATGCGGATACCAAGGCCGTTTTCTCCGCAAATAAAAGTGAACTCAAGGAAAAGGAAAAGCGCTTATTTGAGGCCTTAAATGGTTTGTTAGACAAAGCCAACTTTGAAAAGATTACAGATAAAGACCTTGCGCTCTCCATGGAAGAATCCTCTTTATTTCAAATCAAGTTAAATGTCGATTTTGATGATTTTGAGCAAGTGCTCTTTTTTAGACGTGGCGAGTCCAAGCGACGAGAAACATTAGTATCAATGTTGGGTTTACGTAAGAAAATAATCGAATTCATCAATTACGACCGCGTTGTGGTGATTGTTAAGTTCAAGCCGCAATCGTATTTCGATGCAAAAGAGCGTGGACAACTCTATTTCAAACCTGGCTCAACCATTATTAAATATTTCCGTAATATCCCCCGCTGTGATTTAGAGATGCTTTTTCCCAACACAGAAGTCCGCATGAAGCCGATTGATAAAGCCATTATTGCTGTGCCCGCTGCTGTTGGTGGTGCCATCATGTTGGCAACAAAGCTCGGCGCAACACTGCTACTTTGTGGTGCGCTCATCGCCTTTTGGTCAGGCATGCGAACCGAACCCGTTGAACTGAACCAAGCGAATCTATTAGTATTGGCAATCGGCTTCGGCACATTGGGTGCATTTTTATGGAAACAATTCAGTAATTTCAAGAACCGAAAAATCCGCTTCATGAAAACGCTAGCGGACAATCTCTACTTCAAAAACTTAGATAACAACATGGGGGTGTTCCACCGTTTAATCGATGCTGCCGAAGAGGAGGAGTGTAAGGAAGCCATGCTAGCCTATTATTTTCTACTTATCGCAGACAAGCCACTCAGCGCTGATGCACTTGATCAACAAGTGGAAGACTGGTTCAAAGAATCTTTACAACATGTATTAGATTTTGAAGTGGATGATGCTTTACAGAAGCTTGTAAAACTCGGCCTTGTCTCATCAACTGCCAGCACCTATCAGGCGGTCTCTCTTGATCAAGCTAGAAAAAAACTTGATCAGCAATGGGATGATTATTTCAACTATTAAGTTAGTGAATAAAAAATGATATTGGAGCAAAAAACCCACCAACTTTCACCTTCATGGCAAGCGGTCATTGGTCAAGAGTTTGACCAGCCTTATATGCAAAAATTATATGCTTTTCTTAAACAAGAAGCCTCAGCAGGGAAGGTTATTTCCCCTYCAAGCCAGCTTATTTTCAATGCATTCAATCACACCCCTTTTGATCAAGTACGCGTAGTGATTATTGGTCAGGACCCCTATCACGGGCCTAACCAAGCGCATGGCTTAAGTTTCTCTGTTCCAGAAGGGATCAAACCACCWCCATCATTAGTCAATATCTTTAAAGAAATGTCAGCCGATCTTGACATCACGATGAGTGGCACTGGGGATTTGTCACCGTGGGCAAAACAGGGCGTATTGCTACTTAATGCAACATTGACCGTTGAGCAGGCAAATGCAGGTTCACATCAAAAACGTGGCTGGGAAACCTTTACGGATGCTGCTATTGCTGCTTTGAATAAAAACCGTAAAGGCTTGGTCTTTGTTTTATGGGGTAGCTATGCACAAAAAAAAGGCGTTGCAATTGATGCAACCAAGCATCTCGTGCTGAAATCTGTTCACCCCTCCCCGTTATCCGCCCATCGCGGATTTTATGGTAATCATCAGTTTTCTCAAATTAATCAATATTTAACGCAGCAAGGCCAACCGCCAATTGAATGGGCACTTTAGTCGATTACACGCTACATTAAAATAATGTATTATCTTTGAATAAGTCAAAACGGCATGTACTTAACAAAAGGAAATAAGCATGGCTCAATCACTAAAAACAAATATCACCGCAATCCTAATCCTGAGCACGCTTCTTTGTGCAAACCATGCTGTTGCTAAAGGTTGTTATGAACCATCACCTAATTTATCTGATGCAAAAAATGAATATTACAACTTAGATCAAACGACAATCTTATCGACTGATAAAAAACAGCAGGTAAACAACTTGTTTAGAAGTATGGGTGGAAAGTGGAAAGGTAAAGCGACTTATACTGAATGCAGAGGCCCAGATAGCGCGCCACGAACAGAGATCCGCCATGCCATTCTGACACTTAACGCTAAACAAACTTCTACTACTAGCTTAACCATCCATGCAAAGAAGCACTACAAACAAGAACGCATTAAAAAACTTGAAAACCTAGCCTTGTTAGGTGCTTCACCCGTTTTTGAGTTTGAATTTATAGACGATAGCCATTTAATCTTTTCCGAAAGGTTAAGAAAAATGAATATCGGCAGCGGCAAGATTAAAATCCCCAAGGGGACTGCCAGCAGCAATACGGAAACGATTATTAACAAAACTAGCGGCGATACAAATGCTGTCAAAGATTCAGTTTATCAAGTGAAAAATGTCAAGAAAAATAGAACGAGCCGTATCACGGAAACTATCTATGACATTGACCTCAACGCTAATAGCTTAACCATCAAGAGAGCTTATTACACGAATGGGGTGTATACCGGCGAAGAGCAGTGGCACTTAAGACGCCAATAATTTGATGTCTATCTAATGACACATGATATTGAATTAAATAAAAAAAATGCGATTGCATTTTACCGCACGGCCTACCTAGGCAACCCACGAAAAGCCGTTGAACAATACGTAGGGAATGAATATATTCAGCACAACCCCCTAGTTGGCAATGGCAAACAAGCCTTTATTGATTACTTCGAAGAGATGGCTAGAGATTTTCCTGAAAAAGAAATCAGCTTTGTGCGTGCAACTGCGGAAGGTGACTTGGTCTCACTACATACGCATCAAATTTGGCCAGATAACAATGCATACGTCACAATGGATTTTTTTCGCTTCGATGATAACGGAAAAATTGTAGAGCACTGGGATGCGATACAAGCAATCCCTAATGAAACTAAAAATGGCAACCCCATGTACTAAACTAAACACGCAAGCCTTTATGCTAGCAATTTGGAACAAACATTAAATGAGTATCGGCAAGGGTAGCGTAATTGACGTATTCAAAACCTTTCTCAAACTAGGGCTCACTTCCTTTGGTGGGCCTGTCGCACACCTTGCTTACTTTCGCAAAGAACTTGTTGAAAAACAACAGTGGGTCGATGAGCATCAATTTGGCCAATTACTCGCCATCTCCCAGTTTCTACCTGGCCCTGCCAGCAGTCAACTGGGATTTGCGCTCGGTTTAATCCGCGCAGGTTGGTTAGGCGCGCTAGCTGCTTTTTTTGCATTTACCGCCCCTTCTGCACTACTACTGGTTGGCTTTGCCTCTATCCTCCCTTTATTATCTGGCACGATTGGGATGGCTATTATTCACGGATTAAAGCTTGTTGCCGTTGCGGTTGTTGCTGATGCCGTATTGAGCATGTCTAAAAAACTTTGTCCTGATGCGCGGCGACGCATRATTGCTCTTTTAGCTGCCATTGGTTTATTTCTCATGAGCACAGCATGGTCTCAGGTGTTGGTTATTATTTTTGGGGCTATTGCTGGCATCTGCTTTTGTCATCAATCATCATCGGTTACCAAGCGCTACATTCAAGTCCATTACCGCAAGCAACTGGGCTTGATTTTATTGACTATTTTCCTCTCTTTATTAGCTGCTGCAATACTAATGCCAGCCCAATCTGGGCTCTATGCAATTGGCCAAGCATTCTACAAAGTCGGCGCACTTGTTTTTGGTGGTGGTCACGTGGTATTGCCATTACTAGAAGATGCTTTGGTTAACACAGCTTTGGTATCGAATGAAAGTTTTGTTGCTGGCTACGGTGCATCACAGGCCATCCCCGGCCCTATGTTTGCTTTTGCAGCCTACCTAGGTGCAATTATTCCTACTACTGGGCAAGTGAGCTGGTTAGGTGCTTTAGTCGCTCTCATTTTTATGTTTTTACCTGGGTTTCTTCTCATGGCTGCGGCATTACCTTTATGGCAATCCATTTCCAATAATGCAATAGCATCAAATKCCATCGCAGGAGTGAATGCCGCCGTTGTCGGCATTTTAGCTACCGCACTATACAATCCAATTTTCACCACGGGCGTTACGAACGGTTACGATGTAGCCATTTGTATSGTCGCTTTAGGCCTACTGATAATATGGCGATTATCGCCGTTACTAGTTGTAATTTGGTGTGTTGCGGCCAGTATATTACTGACTTTTCTGTAGTCAGATAATCGGAAAGTAACTACGACTACCTACGAAGGGTTAACATAAAGTTGACAATATGTGTATATGCACATATTATGGCGTTTATGGCTAAAAAATATTCAGAACTCAAGGCATGCGCATGCGCAGTATTACGTCAAAGTAGCCGCCTTATTACGCAATATTATGAAGATGCTTATAGAGTGCATCACATTACTTCTGCGCAGTTCAACATTATGTCTGTTCTCGCGAATACCGGCTCCATTACAGTTAGTCAATTAGCTGAAACATTGTTGCAAGACCGAACTGGACTTACTCGGAATTTAAAAATCATGAATAACAACGGTTGGGTAAGCATTCAACAAGGCGATGATAGACGCGTTAAAAATGTGGAGCTCACAAACCAAGGTTTTGAAAAGCTCGATTTAGTAATCCCATTATGGAGAGAAGTACAAAGAAAAGTAAGTGAAGAGGTTTTGAATTTAGACCAACTACAACAAGACAGAGCAAAGTTAAGAAAACTGACACAAACGTAATTCAAAAAATTTGCAACAAAACGTGTATATACACTTAAATAAAGGAGTATTAAATGAACGTATTTATGATTATCACCATTAAAGTTAAAGACACTATGAAATTTAAAACGTATTTAGAGAAAGTCCAGGCGGTTGCATCACCTTATGGTGCTGAAATTGTTTCTAGAGGRCGTTATCACACCAATCTAGTTAATGAACAAGGCCACGCACAAAGCAGCAACCCGAATATCGCAATTATCGTGTCATTCCCCTCTATTGAACAGTTAGAAAGTTGGTTCAACAGCGAAGAATATCAAGAAATTGTACCGCTAAGAAAAGAAGCTGCAGAGATGTCAATGACCGTATATCAAGCCATACAAGATTAACTAATTAGCCAAAGGAACTCATTATGAAACCAAAAATACTTGTACTAKKNGSCNGKGSAMWRRYAGKSRWKGCARYNCGCMANTRSNANTGTWARWWWAWKWYTASCCWRTYCGNGCTTTTGTTAGAAATAAGGATGCCAGATCAGATGCGTTACAAAAAGATGGTGCTGAAATATTCATTGGTAATATGGCCAACATTAATGACCTTGAAAAGGCATTATTAGGGATACAACGTGCTTACTTTATTGCACCATGGGAAAAAGAGCAGCTTAATATGGCGATGTCATTTGCTGTCGCAGCAAAAAATAGCGAATCATTGGAAGCAATCGTCGCTATCTCTCAATGGTTGTCTCATCCAACACACCCATCCAAAGCAACGCGTGAAACATATCTAACAGATGAAATTTTTTCCATGCTTCCTAATATCAGCTGCACAACAATCAATGTTGGTTGGTTAGCTGACAATTACATGCCTGATGCAATACTCATGATGATTGCTCAGCTCGGTATATTTCCATTCCCGCTGGGTGATGGCAAAACTGCACCCATATCCAATGAAGACATTGCAAAAGTCATTGTGGCCTGTTTAGAGAACCCTAAACAACATGCAGGAAAAAGCTATCGCCCTACTGGCCCTAATTTATTGTCCCCTCAAGAAATAGCAGATACTTTTAGTAGAGTTTTAAATAAAAAAGTTACTTATCAAGACATATCTGAAAAACTCTTTCTTAAATCATTAAGAATGATGGGCATGTCAAACCACATGCAAAGTCAATTAAAACACTATATACACGAATACCAGATAAGCACTTTTGAAAAAGGCGCACCAAATCTAGTATTTGAGCAATTAACTGGTGATAAGCCGGAGAACTTTGAAGCGATTGCCAAACGCTATTTATTAAAATCAGCTAATACTAAAAGTAGTTTTTCCAACAAATTTAAAGCACTTTTTGGCTTTGCAAAACTATTACTCACCGTACCAGCCAACCTTGAGCGTTACCAAAAAGAACAAGGAAATACCAAAATTAATGGGGCGCAATATGCATTAGCATCGAATTATTGGCAGAGACGCCACTAGCATGATTAATCATAAAAATTATGCATCAGTTAAACGCTAGTTATCTTGTCATAAATAAAGGAGCATCTAATGAACACGCTACTCTTCTCTTCCATTGCTTTAATAGCACCAATTCCAGCATCCTATTTGGTAGAAGCCCTTCGGCGCCAACCCCTTCAACCTATCTCCCCACATTGGGCACCRGAACTCACTTATGAATATGTAGAGGTCAATGGCAATAAACTCCGCTACTTAAAAACAGGGTCAGGCCCCGTCATTGTTTTACTACACACACTAAGAACACAATTAGATATGTGGCAAAATGTCATCCCTACCTTATCAAAAGAGTTCACTGTCTACGCCATGGATCATCTTGGCCACGGCTTTTCAGACATCCCTATTGTAGAATATAAGCCTCAATTATTTATGGACACTGTCGCTGGGTTTTTAGACAAACTCAATATCGAGGATGCAACGATTGTAGGTGAATCTATCGGCGCCACAGTGGGGTTAATGCTTGCGGCGAGTCAAAACCATAGGGTAAACAAAGTTATTGCAGTTAACCCCTATGATTATGATCGTGGCAAAGGTATTTATCGGAGTTCATTTTTGGCTAAATTACTTTTTAGCATTTCAGTACTACCCATTCTTGGCGCCACATTTTGGCGTCTACGTTCGTTTCCAATATTTCAAAACATCATGCGTGGCGGGGTTAAGGATTCAAATAAACTTCCCAAAAGCTTACTGAAAGAAATGCATCAAGTAGGTAACCGTCAAGGACACTATCAAGCATTTATGAGCTTGATCAAAAACTTTCCAGCATGGGAGTTTGTTATAGGTGAGTATGGCAACATCAAAGCACCTACACTCTTACTATACGGCGATAGTGATTGGTCAAATAGTCRAGAGAGGACTAAAGTCTACAACCTTATTCCCAATGCGGTGTTCAAGACCTTGGAAAATACGGGACATTTTGCTTCATTGGACGCTGCTGATAAAGTGAGTCATGCTGCGATTACTTTTATCAACCAATAAAAAAAACCCCGACCAAGGGGATTCGGTCGGGGTCAATGCCTTTAATTCAAGGCTTCCGCTCAGGGAGGAAAAGCGGAACGGTAACAAAACGAAATGTTCCGTTACCATGTATATTATGACTTTGCCTTACCGTTGAAGTTCATGGACATTAGTCTGTTTTTTGTAACTAATTGTATCAATTATTGCCTTTAGCTTTTCTMTACCACTAGCGCATTCTCTACAACCGAAAGGGTTGCCCCTAACCTCGCTAAGCGCTGAAGCGCTAAGTCAGTTGAGACGCTATAATAGCAACATGGATACCCCAAACATAGATAGCGATTCTTTACTCTCCGGTTTAAATAACAAGCAGCTTGAAGCAGTTACCCTKCCACAYAAATCYGCATTGATTTTAGCTGGCGYRGGYAGTGGSAAAACACGCGTACTYACCACRCGWATTGCTTGGYTAATTCAAACCRGMCAAATTTCSCCKATGGGAYTAATGGCRGTSACTTTCACCAACAAAGCCGCTAAAGAGATGCTCACTCGCTTAACCGCCATGATGCCAATCAATACCCGTGGCATGTGGGTTGGAACCTTTCACGGATTATGTAACCGATTGCTACGCGCACACCATCGTGAAGCGGGCTTGCCAAGCACTTTCCAAATTTTAGATACGGCAGATCAATTATCTAGCATTAAACGTTTACTTAAAATAATGAACGTTGATGATGAGAAATATGCCCCAAAACAAGTACAGGGCTATATCAACTCCTGCAAAGAAGAAGGCTTACGCGCAGATAAAGTGGATGCTTATGATGCGCACTCACAACGCTTAAGAGAGATTTACGAAGAATACGACAAACAGTGCAACCGTGAAGGGGTCGCCGACTTTTCAGAACTTTTATTGCGCTGCTATGAATTATTAGAACGTAATACCCATATTCGAGACCATTACCAAACGCGCTTCAAATACATATTGGTCGATGAGTTTCAAGATACTAATCGTCTCCAGTATTTATGGTTAAAACTATTAGCAGGTAAAGAAAATTGTATCTTTGCAGTGGGTGATGATGATCAATCTATCTACGGCTTCCGTGGGGCACGCGTTGATAATATGCGTGACTTCGAGGCTGATTTCAACGTACAAAATATCGTCAAACTAGAAGAAAACTACCGCTCGCACAGTAATATTTTAGATGCAGCCAATGCCATTATTTCGAACAATCAAAACCGTTTAGGCAAAAACCTATGGACCTCTGCTGGCAAGGGTGAACCAGTACGTATCTACGAAGCCTATAACGATACCGATGAAGCTGCGTTTATTGTTGATGAAATTAAAATGCTACATGCAGAAGGCACCAACTTAAGCGATATGGCATTGCTGTACCGTAGCAATGCACAATCTCGCATTCTAGARCAYGCTTTATTTGCMGCCAACYTRCCTTACCGTGTGTATGGCGGSCTGCGCTTTTTTGAACGTGCCGAAATTAAACATGCATTGGCATATATGCGGCTAATGGCGAATGCGAATGACGACACTGCCCTGCTACGGGTCATCAACTTCCCGACACGAGGCATTGGTGCCCGCACTTTAGAGCAATTACAAGAAACCGCACGAGAACAAGATTGTAGCTTATGGGCTGCTGCTTGCCAGGCCACTGGGAAAATCACCCAGTTTGTGAGCCTCATTCGCGAGATGACCGATCAAGCTTATGGCATTTCTTTATCKGARGTGGCTGAATTAGTGACTACGATTTCTGGCCTGAAATTGCATTAYGAAAAAGCGAAAGATGGTGAAGACCGTGTTGCYAACTTGGAAGAACTGGTCACAGCGGCAGTCGCTTTTACGAATCAAGACTTTGGCAACCATAATAATGTTGATGGTGAAACTGAACAAGATTTACTCACACAGTTCTTAACCCATGCCAGCTTAGAAGCAGGTGAACACCAAGCAGAGGTTGGGTATGATGCGCTACAGCTCATGACCGTGCATGCTTCCAAAGGCTTAGAGTTTAGAACGGTATTCATTAGTGGCCTAGAAGAAGGCTTATGCCCTCATGAACAAAGTATGTATGAAAATAATGGCCTGGAGGAAGAACGCCGTTTAATGTACGTCGCTGTCACCCGTGCGAGGCAGCGTTTATATTTAAGTTATGCGCAAAGCCGCATGCTACATGGAAAAGTACGTTACGGCATTGCTTCCCGCTTCTTAGATGAGATTCCTGAAGAGCTATTAAAACGCTTGAACAGCAAACCGGTCGCTAAACCTAGTGGCTACAATTACAACGAAATGCCGCACATGATGAGCAAACAAAAGAGCAGTGAGCAAAAAAACGCCATGCCTTGGAAAGTAGGCCAAAGTGTCGGGCACACTAAATTCGGAAGTGGTGTTGTAGTGAGTTACGAAGGTAGTGCCAACGACATGCGCGTACAAGTGAACTTTAGTAATGACGGCTTAAAATGGTTAGCTCTGGAATTTGCAAAGCTGACGCCGATTTAAATCGTCCCAGCCGCTCTAAAAATATCGCGATAGCTCACATACTGAAATGCGAACATCAAAGCAATACTAATTAAGAAACAACCAAACAATAAAGCCGTCATTATTGACGGCCCAATGGAAGGCAGCATAAAAGAAAGCAGCCCAACAAACACACTGACGGCCACCATTAGTGCAATGAGTCCTGCAGTTAGCAATAACCAAGCAGCAGTCATTGCCACCACATATTGCATTGAGCCCGCAATGCTAGACTTAATCGCTTTACCTAAGCCGTAACCATTAAAAGCAATAAGCATCGGCGCAAACCAACCGATGATCATTAGGGGCGTGAGCAACAAGAGTAGCTTAAGAAAAATTGGCATCATGGTTTGTAATGCCGCAGCCAACTCTTGTTCATTTAAATTATTTTGCTTATCGAGGATTTCTGCAAGCACTTGCATATCCGCACTTAAAATAATACTCACAATGATAAAGTAAAGAATACTAGCCAAACCAAGCTTCAATAACGTTCTCATCCGAGGCTGAATCAATTGCATGATTGTAGAAAGGTTTTCTGCTTTCTGAAGCTCTGCATTTCTAAACAAACGCATCGCAACGGCAATAAATATTGGCCAAATGAGTATCGTAACAAATGCAAATATTTGCAAGCCAGGAATGGATGGCATCAAAACAAATAACCCCAAGTAAGCCAACGCGAGCATGAGCCACTTTCTAGGAGATTGCTTAAATAAAGCAATGCTCTCACTGACCCAACTAACACCTGTTCTTGTACGAGATTTTAATATTGCCATTTTATGCTTAACCCATTTCTATTCATTTGACAATGCACTTGGCGTTGCTCTTTTAAGCAGAATATTTCTAAAGTAATCAGGGTCTTTAGCGTGAGTTAATTCGCCTGCTGCCGGAAAGTGAAAATCATATAAACGAGACAACCAGAAGCGTAAAGCAGCGATACATAACAAACCCTGCCAAGCCTGTTTTTCATCATCGTTAAATGGGCGTACTTCTGTATAGGCCTGCATAAAAGCATTAAGTCTAGGCTCATCAAACTCACCTGCTTCCGTCAAACACCAATCATTCACAGCAATCGCGACATCATAGGCGAGCACATCATTGCAAGCATAATAAAAGTCGATAAACCCACCTAGTTTAGGTCCATCAAATAGCACATTATCCCGGAACAAATCCCCATGGATAACACCTTTTGGTAATGCATCTAAATCCAAATTAGACTGAAAGCCTAACACTTGATTTAATAAAGATTGATCTCCAGATGATAGTTTCTCCATCACCTGCACCGCCGTATCTGATCGCCACGCTGCATCACGTTGATTTTTTGAAGTCTGTGTAAATGATTCACCCGCAACATGCATTTGCGCCAAAACACGGCCCACTTGTGCACATTGCATTTCATCTGGCGCGTTAATATCAGCGCCCTGCAAACAGCTCACTAGCAATGCCGGCTTATCTTTAATTAAACGCAAATCCACGCCGTGTTTATCCTTGATGGGTGCAGGGCAAGGAATATCATGCGCAGCAAGATGCGTCATTAGGTCAACAAAGTATGGCAGTTCTTCTAGGCTGTTTCTCTCAAAAATAGTGAGCACGTACCGGGCCTCATCCGTTATCACAAAGTAATTGGTATTGGTAATGCCAGCGGCAATCCCTTTCAGCTCAGTAATTTTTCCGATCGAAAAATCATGCAACAAAACTTGTACTTCTTGAAGTGTTAACGTAGTGAATACCGACATAATATTGCTTAAATAAGTAGAAAGACTAAGTAGTTTAAGTTTAGTCTGTTCATAAAATGAAAATTAGAATCTAAAAAGAATCCACTTAGGCACAGCTAACGGCGGGTTCGGACCTACATTCACCCAATCACTATGCTGATCTTCTTTATGTAGGTAATACGGCACGCCATGCTCGGGGATGATTTTCAGCATGTATAGCTCGCCGTTCATCCGGTATTCATGCACGGTTTTTTTGCCTTTTTTACGGATGGTAACTTCAGGTTCGTCTTCTAACACTTCACCCGTTTGCACTCTAGGCGGTGGCGGCACTTCTTCTAACAATTCTGCATTGTCTGGCGTTACTGCATAGAGGATTTGCGGAAACAACAACACGAATGTAGCGCTTATTAATATGTTAAGAAATGATTTTTTTTGCATGCGATTACCCTACTCTCTAAGTTAAGCCCATTCTATCAAAAAGCCAGTAATCATACTCGTATTCATTATAAAAAAAGCTGGTTTTTCTTTTCTTCCGGGCTTAGGTTAAAGCCTTTAGATTCATAATATTTAAAAATAGCGGCGACGACATCTTTCGGCTCATCAATCACTTGTATCAGGTCCATATCTTCTGAAGAAGCCATTCCCTCAGCAATCAATGTATTTTTAAGCCAATCTAACAAACCAGCCCAATAGGCTGAACACACTAAAATAATCGGAATTTTTCTGGTTTTACCCGTTTGCACCAATGTAATCGCCTCCATCAGTTCATCCAAAGTGCCAAACCCTCCTGGCATCACCACATAGGCAGAAGCGTATTTAACAAACATGACCTTACGCAAGAAAAAGGTTTTAAACGTAATGCCTATATCTTGATAACCATTACCTGATTGCTCAAAAGGTAATTCAATATTCAGCCCAACACTCGGACCTACGCCAGGAAGCGCGCCTTTGTTAGCCGCCTCCATAATGCCAGGGCCTCCGCCAGAAATCACTGTAAATCCTGAATCGGATAATAAGCGTGCAATTTTTTCTGTCAATTTATAATATTTGTGGTCTGGCTTGGTGCGCGCACTACCAAAAATGGAAACAGCTGGCGTAATTTTTTTTAGCTTTTCTGTTGCACCAACATATTCAGACATAATCTCAAACGCATGCCAAGATTCATTCGCATCCACATCACTGTGCAGTATTTCTGCTGTTGTCATGTGTGGTAGTTTCCTAGTTGCCATTCCTCATCCTTCTATAAATAAATGCGATTACATCAGTAAGTATGAACATATTACATAAAGTCGGACGAGATATGGGAAAATACCGCATAAACAAACTTGCAGACCAGAGATTTTGATATGAAAACCTTATTACTCGTAGATGGCTCGTCTTATCTATATCGTGCTTTCCACGCCATGCCAGACTTACGCAATGCAGCCAACGAACCCACTGGGGCCATTCATGGTGTCTTGAATATGTTGCGCCGTTTACATAAAGATTATCCTGCGGATTACTGCGCATGTGTATTCGACGCAAAAGGTAAAACTTTCCGTGATGATATCTTCCCTGAGTACAAAGCTAACCGCTCTGCGATGCCTGATGACTTACGCGCGCAAATAGAACCGCTACATGAGGCGATTACAGCATTAGGTTGGCCATTGATTATGATTGAAGGCGTTGAAGCAGACGATGTGATTGGTGCACTAGCCAAACAAGCTGAACGTGAAGACATACGCACCATTATCTCAACAGGTGATAAAGACATTTCACAGCTCGTCAACGAACACATTACTGTGGTAAACACCATGCGTGATGCCTTTAGAAGAACAGATACTGTATTGGATATTGCCGGTGTAGAAAAAAAATTCGGCATCCCTCCTAGCTTAATTATTGATTACCTAACGCTGATTGGTGACAAGGTAGATAACGTCCCAGGTGTAGAAAAAGTAGGGCCTAAAACTGCTGTGAAATGGCTAACAGAGTATGGCACGCTAGATGACGTTATTGCCAATGCCGACAACATCAAAGGTAAAGTAGGCGAAAACTTACGAGCAGCACTTGATTGGCTACCAACAGCTAAAGAACTCATCACCATTCGTTGTGATGTTGGCATACAAGATAACTTAGCAGATCTCGCACCACGGCCGCTGGATAAAGCCACATTAGCAGAGCTATTTGACCGCTTTGAATTGAGAAGCTGGAAGCGTGACCTAGAGAGTATGGATGAAAATGGTGTTATGCCAACAGGTATGACAAAAGCACCTGTATCTGAGGCAACCCAACAAGCCAAACAAAATACACCTGATTTATTTGCCGCCTCGGTGAATACCGATCGTGAATACACGACCATTCTGACACAAGAAGAATTGGACACTTGGCTAGAAAAACTGAGCAATGCCAAGCTAGTCTGCTTTGATACAGAAACCACTTCACTCAATCCAATGCAGGCGCAAATTGTGGGCATGTCATTTAGTGTAGAAGCAGGAAAAGCGGCTTACCTGCCCCTCACACATGATTATTTTGATGCACCAGTGCAACTGCCTTTTTAAGAGACATTGGCAAAAATAAAACCAATATTAGAAAACCCCGCCATTAAAAAAGTGGGGCAAAACTTAAAATACGATAAACATATATTAGCGAACCATGGCATTGCACTGAACGGCATCACACACGACACCTTATTACAATCATACGTATTAGAAAGCCACCGCACGCATAATATGGATGACCTTGCCATGCGCCACCTAGGCTTAGAAACCATTCACTTTGAAGATGTGGCAGGCAAAGGTGCCAAACAGGTGACCTTTAATGAAGTAACGGTTGAAACAGCTAGCGAATATGCCGCAGAAGATGCCGATATCACCCTACAAATACACCAAACCTTGCAGCCGCACTTGGCAAAAGATGAAAAGCTAAACTTCATCTACAGCGAAATTGAAATGCCTTCGATGGAAATTTTATTTACCATTGAACGAAACGGCGTACTTATTGATGCCAGCATGCTCAATAGACAAAGCAACGAAATTGGTATGAAGCTACTGGAACTAGAAAAGAAAGCCTACGAACTGGCAGACCAACCGTTCAACCTAGCAAGCCCTAAACAATTGCAAGAGATTTTATTTGGTAAGCTAGGCATTAAACCCATTAAAAAAACAGCCAAAGGTGCGCCAAGCACCAATGAAGATGTGCTGCAAGAACTCGCCCAAGACCATCCGCTCCCTAAAGTCATATTAGAACATCGCGGACTTGCCAAGCTCAAATCTACTTATACAGACAAACTGCCCAAGATGATTAACCCGACAACTGGGCGTGTACACACTAGCTACAATCAGGCAGTGGCCATTACAGGTCGGCTGGCCAGC
>NVTX01000038.1 GCA_002401735.1 Methylophilaceae bacterium
GTTAATATGAAGAACACAAACACTTGCCCTGCAATATCATTCAAATAATGTGAAAATGCAATGAAATTCAGATTCACTGCAAGCAACATTAGCTCAATGGCCATGAGTACAATAATGACATTTTTACGGTTTAGAAAAATACCAACAACACTAATCGCAAATAACAATGCGCCTAATATCAAGTAATGAGAAAGCCCTACACTCATGTGCCCTCTCCTTTTTCTGAATTTTCATCAAGTGGTTTTTCTTCAACTTCTGTTTCTGACTTCATGTTGATCACTCGTAAACGATCTTCTTTACGTGCCGCAACCTGATCGCCAGGGTTAATTGATTTACTTTCTCTTTTTTCTCGCAGGGTTAATGCAATGGCTGCCACTATGGCAACCAGCAAAACAATAGAAGCCAGCTCGAACGGCAACAAATAATCGGTATAAATCACACGGCCTAGTTCTTCCACATTACTATAGCCAGCAGGGTGGCTAACGCTTTCGGCTGCAGCAAAGTACTTATTCCCTAAAATCATAACCATTTCTACGGCCATCAACACACCAATCGCGCCAGCCATAGGCAAGTAGCTCCAGAAGCCTTCTCGCATTTTGTCGATATTAATATCTAGCATCATCACCACAAACAAGAACAGCACCATCACCGCACCAACATAAACCAGCACCAGTACAATAGCTAAAAATTCAGCTTCCAGTAATAACCAAATGCCTGCTGCGGTAAAGAAAGAAAGCACCAAAAACAAAGCGGCATGCACTGGGTTACGTGCCGTAATAACACGTAAAGATGCAAGCAACAAAATAGTCGCTAGTATATAAAATATAAAATCGGTAAACACCATATTAGTCATTCGCTATTTCTCTAAAATTTTCTTACCTATAATTCTTATCTTGCGCACGATCCGCCGCAATTTGTTTTTCATTTTCATCACCTACCGCCAACAACATTTCTTTGGTGTAGAGCAAATCACCACGTTGTTCTCCGTGGTAATCAAAAATGCGTGTTTCAACAATAGAGTCCACAGGACAAGATTCTTCACACAGTCCACAAAAAATACATTTCGTTAAATCAATATCGTAGCGTGTTGTCCGGCGTGTATTATCTTCTCGTTGCTCAGACTCAATCGTGATGGCTAATGCAGGGCAAACCGCTTCACATAGCTTGCAAGCAATACAACGTTCCTCACCGTTCGGATAGCGACGTAACGCATGCAAACCTCGGAACCGGTTTGATTGCGGCGTACGTTCTTCTGGATATTGCACCGTAATCTTACGGGCGAAGAAATACCGCCCAGTCACTGCCATGCCTTTTAGCAGTTCTACCAGCATTAAACTACCGAGTATATTTTTAATTTGCTTAAACATAATCTAAATAAAATACCCTAGTGAAATAAATAGCCAAATTTTGTTTGCATCATACCGCCTACAAACACAATCCAAACAATGGTAATTGGGATAAATATCTTCCAGCCCAAACGCATGATTTGATCATAACGATACCGAGGGAATGTTGCTCTAAACCATAAAAAGAAGAATACCAAGAAGCCCATTTTGGCAAACAACCATAAAATACTGTCTGGGAGGAATGGCACTGGTGATAACCAACCGCCTAAAAACATGAGGGCACCAAGTGTGCAGACTAGCCAAATATTGGCATATTCCGCTAAAAAGAATACCGCAAATGCCATCCCAGAATATTCTACGTGGAAGCCAGCAACAATTTCAGACTCACCCTCCGCCACATCAAATGGCGCACGATTAGTTTCTGCAACGGCACTAATAAAGTAGACAATAAATAATGGGAACAAAGGAATAAAGTACCAATGCCAGAAACCGCCTTCTTGTCCCAGCACAATCTTGCCCAGATTTAGACTGTTAGCGCACATCAGCACACCAACTAAAGAAAATCCCATGGCAATTTCATAAGAAACAATCTGCGCAGCAGATCGCAAACTACCTAAGWATGCATACTTAGAATTAGAAGCCCAGCCAGAGATAATCACGCCATACACAGCAATGGAAGTCATTGCCAACACATACAATAGACCTGCATCAATATCAGCTAACACCTTAGTCCCATCAAAAGGAATGACAGCCCATGCCGCAAAAGCAGGGGCAATGGTCAAGATAGGTCCTAAGAAAAACAATCCTTTATTAGCAGCTGTCGGYAGAATAATCTCTTTRAACAGCAATTTAATGCCATCCGCAAGTGGCTGCAAYAAACCAAAGTAGCCGACCCGGTTTGGGCCGATGCGTACTTGCATAAAGCCAATGACTTTACGCTCAGCTAACGTCAAATAAGCAATTGAAATCATCAACGGTAAAACAATGGCGACAATCTTAATTAACGTCCAGCCAACCAACTCRACATTGGRCCAATAGCTACCGAATAATTGTGCTAACCATTCCATCAGCTTAGCGCTTCCATTTCTGCCACGTTAATCGCATCTATTTKCGCTTGAGAGATTTTTTCAATCGTAATATCACCCATTAAATCMCCAAGGCCAATCGTATCTTCATGCGCCGCTGCTACACGAACACAACCCCGCGCGACATGGGTATCTTTTCGTACCGGTAAAATAGCGCTACCTTGGTCTTGCTTAACCAGCACCATATCCCCTTCCGTTAATTCTTGGGTTCTCATCTCATCCGGATGCATGCGTACGACACGTTTGATATTGTATTTTGTTTTTCGTAAYGGTGCAGATCGACGCACRATAGGATCCGCCTCRTATTGAGGYACTTCACCKATRCGTTGCAAGCCAGTTGATTTGATTTTCGTCTCAATCTCAACYAACTCTTTCATGTTGTTATTAAGGTGTCGCCTTGCGAARTCTGATGGCTTTTCTCCATCGAAAATTTTATTTTTAACGTCTTCACTACTTTCATAATCAAAGCCTTGCAAGCCTAGCGTGTTTGCTAAYACTCGCAACACTTTCCAAGCCGGACGACATTCACCTAATGGTTTTACSRCAGCCTTGAAGCTTTGAATTCGGCCTTCCATGCTCATAAATGAACCRGAAGTYTCAGTAAATGGTGCGATCGGCAATAGCACATCCGCATTTTCTAATGCTTTCGACTTGTAAGCGGTAAGCGCCACGACACATTCAGATTTTGCCATRGCCGYCTTTGCTAATGCGGCATGCTGACAATCCAATTCAGGCTCAATATTCAAYAATAGRTAGGCTTTTCTAGGAAGTTCTAACATTGCTCTTGCATGCATGCCTGTTGCTGATGGCATAACRCCGAGCAAATGCATACCCGTGCTRTTTGCAGCYGCWGGCAAAATACCACCTTTGGCACCAGATACGCCACCGATAGCTTCTGCCAAACTATACATTTCTGTAAACCTTGGTGCACTTAGCGCCATATTSCCTAAGAAAATACCYACTTTKGGKGCRATCAAGTTAAAGGTCTTRCCTAAACCAGCAAGACTTTCTGCCATCACCTCTGTRTTYGGTCGCACATGAATTTTTTCTAATAAATCACTCAGTGATGGTGGTAAACATAACGATAGACGTTGCAATTTAGACATCGCTTTTAATATCTGWGCRAGCACATTCACAATGTCGTTAGGTGTCACAATGATTTTATGTGCAATATCCATTAACGGGCTATTGTCTAGCGGACTAATAATCGATAGTTCAGCGCCATTCGYAACCGCTTTACGGAAGCGTTGYGCTAATAATGGATGCTCATTTCTGAGGTTAGACCCAATCAGTAAGATACGGTCCAACTTTTCAATCTCATCAATATTACAGCCCATCCAAGGCGTGCCCACGCGCTTACCATCTARTCTAAAGTYTGTTTGACGAAGGCGGTAATCYACATTRCCACAGCCYAAACCYGATGCAAGCTCYTTAATTAAGTAGCCCTCTTCCATCGTGCTRTTTGGTGARACCAACACGCCCAARGCATCGCTGCCATGTTCGTTGGTAATRTCTTTCARTTGGCCMGCAGCAAACTCTARTGCTGTTTTCCARTCKGTTTCTTGCCACGCACCATTGTGCTTAATCATTGGCACTTGTAAGCGGTCWGGGCTATTCAAKCCYTCRTAAGARTAACGATCGCGATCCGATAACCAGCATTCATTAATGCTTTCTTTTTCGCGCGGCAGTACACGCATCACTTTATTATCTTTTACATGCACTTCAATATGAGAGCCTAAGCTGTCATGTGGCGCAATAGAAGGACGACGGACCAACTCCCAACTACGTGCCGAATATCTGAATGGTTTATTTGTTAGCGCACCAACAGGGCATAAATCAATAATATTGCCAGAAAGTTCAGAGTTAACGCTTTGGTCAACATAAGCCGTAATTTCTGCATGYTCRCCACGGCCAACCATGCCYAGCTCTTGCATGCCACCAACTTCTTTTAAGAATCGCACGCAACGTGTACATTGRATGCAACGCGTCATATCAGTACTAATTAATGGRCCAATGTTTTTATTAAATACCACACGTTTTTCTTCTGTGTAGCGTGAGCCACTCGCCCCATAGCCTACGGCAATATCTTGCAAATCACATTCACCACCTTGATCACAGATTGGGCAATCTAAAGGGTGATTAATTAACAAAAATTCCATCACACTTTTCTGTGCTTCGACTGCCGCTTTGCTCCGCGTGAATATTTTCATACCCTCGGCWACWGGCGTTGCACARGCWGGCAATGGCTTAGCAAATTTTTCCACTTGCACCAAGCACATACGGCAATTAGCAGCAACGGATAACTTCTTGTGATAACAGAATCGTGGTATCGCGATACCTAACGAATCGGCAGCATCGATAATCGTCGTCCCGTGGTCGACTTCTACTGGCTTACCATCAATTTCTAGTTTTAACATATGCTATTGTCCATCCACCATGCTTTTACCATGTTGAATATAGTATTCAAACTCTGGTCRGAAATGTTTAATAAAGCTCAATACTGGCGTTGCAGCGGCATCGCCTAATGCACAAATCGTKCGGCCAGAAATATTTTGGCTAACATCAGTCAGCAAATCTAAATCTTCCATCTTGCCATTACCTTCAACAATACGCTTAATGATTCGGTATACCCAGCCGGTCCCTTCGCGACACGGCGTACATTGACCACAACTCTCTTCATAAAAGAAGTAACTTAAGCGCTTAAGCGTTTTAACCATGCAAGTCGTTTCGTCCATCACAATCATCGAGCCTGCACCAAGGCTAGAGCCKGCTTTACCCAGACCGTTATAATCCATGGTTGCTTCTAAAATAGCTGATGCTGGCATGACCGCCGTTGAAGGCCCGCCCGGAATGACGGCTTTTAATTTCCGCCCTTTCCATATCCCACCAGCCATTGCTAGCAACTCAGTAAATGGCATGCCCATATTCACTTCAAARTTRCCAGGWYTTTCYACATGTCCAGATACTGAAAACAACTTACTACCACCAGAACCTGCCACACCTAAATCAGCGAAAGCTTGACCACCATGCTGCAAAATCCAAGGAATACTTGCAAAGCTTTCCGTGTTATTAACATTGGTTGGCTTACCAAACACACCATAGCTTGCCGGGAAAGGTGGCTTGAATCTTGGCTGACCTTTCTTACCTTCAATSGATTCAATCAGGGCTGTTTCTTCRCCRCAGATATAGGCACCRTAGCCATGCACKGCATATARMTCAAAACTGAMRTTRCTGCCAAATAWGTTTTCACCYAWATACCCAGCMGCYYTAGCTTCTKCTAAWGCCGCYTCAAAARTCTCRTAYTCTTSCCAAATTTCGCCATGAATATAGTTATAMCCWACACCAGCACCYAAGGTRTAYGCRGCAATCGCCATYCCTTCAATCARYTGATGCGGGTTRTARCGAATAATATCKCGATCTTTAAAKGTCCCTGGCTCACCYTCATCKGAATTACAAACRAGGTACTTRGTGCCATCGAAATAACGTGGCATAAAGCTCCAYTTAAGGCCTGTTGGAAAMCCTGCCCCACCACGACCACGCAAACCTGATTGTTTGACCTCGYTAATCACRTCAATGGCTTTCACTTTGTCTGTGATTAAMCGTTTTAACTGTGCATARCCGCCGAGCTTTTCATAGCTAGCCAGYGACGCTGGATTTYTCTCTGTYAGYGTACGCAAGGTCACTAACGTTTGTCCTTTTAAACTRCTTTTAACCGRCTTAGTCGCTTTTGATGTCGCCATTATTTCAGCCCCTTCAAAATYTYATCTACTTTTTCAGGGGTTAAATATTCATGCATTTTTGTATTATTCACATGCATMAGAGGYGCRCCACCGCAWGCACCCATGCAYTCRCCYTCTTTCAGGCAAAAYTTACCATCAGCMGTSACTTCATTAAAGCCAACACCCAGCTTCTCTTGYAAATGATCCACGATGGCRTCGCTATCTCGCAACATGCARGAAATATTCGTACAAATAGTGATTTTGTATTTTCCGACAGGCTCTAAGTCATACATATTGTAAAAAGTGGCCACTTCAAGCGCTGCAATTTCAGGAATCTGTAAATATTGAGCAACATCACTCATGCTTTCAGGTGATAGCCAGCCCAGCTCTGTTTGCACAATACGCAGTGCAGCCATCACCGCGGCCTGGCGTTTATCCGCAGGGTACTTAGTGAGTTCAACCTCAATTTTATCGATTGATTCTTGGCTTAACATAATTTATCTAGTCACCKGCAACACAGCGTARTAACAAGCTTTTGTATTTTCATCGGTCAATYTCTCCAAACACAATATCTTGCGTTCCGATGATTGCCACCAAATCGGCAAGCATATGTCCGCGCGTCATTTCATCCATCGCAGACATATGCGCAAAACCTGGCGCTCTAATTTTTAGRCGRTATGGTTTATTYGCWCCATCTGAAATCATATAGATACCAAACTCACCTTTCGGATGYTCAACAGCSGCATAAGCCTCACCTGCMGGCACATGAAAACCYTCTGTAAACAGCTTAAAGTGATGAATCATGTCTTCCATGTTGGTTTTCATGCCTTCACGGTCTGGTGCCGCGACCTTATTATCMGAMGTAATCACAGGSCCWGGRTTTTKWCGTARCCAATCGACACATTGCTTAATAATACGGTTTGAYTGRCGRAACTCTTCCATGCGYACCAARTAGCGATCATAACTATCRCCATTCACACCAATTGSAATGTCAAAATCAAGCTTATCGTAAACTTCATATGGCTGYTTTCTGCGCAAATCCCACTCTACGCCAGARCCSCGCAACATGGGCCCTGTAAACCCGAGCGCTAATGCACGCTCAGGGGATACAACACCAATCCCAACTGTCCGCTGTTTCCATATGCGATTATTAGTCAGCAGCGTTTCATATTCATCAACATAACCAGGGAAGCGATTGGTAAAGTCCTCAATAAAATCGAGCACGGAGCCTTGTCGGTTCTCGTTCAGCTTGTTAATTTGTGCCTTACTACGAAATTTTGTTGTTTCATATTGCGGCATACGATCAGGCAAATCGCGATAAACACCGCCAGGGCGGTAATAAGCCGCATGCATACGAGCGCCAGACACCGCCTCATAAATATCGAATAAATCTTCACGCTCTCGGAATGCATAAATAAACATGGTCATGGCGCCCAAATCTAGACCATGCGCACCAATCCAAAGCAAATGATTCAAAATACGTGTGATTTCATCAAACATGACGCGAATATATTGCGCACGCACAGGCACTTCTAATCCAAGCATTTTTTCAATCACCATTACATAGGCATGCTCATTCGCCATCATAGACACATAGTCCAACCGATCCATGTATGGCACTGTCTGTAGATAAGTACGGTTCTCAGCCAACTTCTCTGTCCCGCGATGCAACAAGCCAATATGCGGATCCGCACGCTGAATGACCTCTCCATCCAGCTCTAAGACCATACGCAACACACCATGYGCCGCAGGGTGCTGTGGGCCGAAGTTCATCGTRTAATTATGTATCTCAGCCATTATGGAACCCTTCATCGCGGATTACGCGTGGAACGTTATTACGCATCTCAATCGAAACAGGTTGATAGATAACACGTTTCTGCTCAGGGTCGTAACGCATTTCCACATTACCTATCATCGGAAAGTCTTTCCGGAAAGGGTGGCCTACAAAACCATAATCAGTCAAAAGACGACGTAAATCAGGGTGATTTTCAAACATGATGCCGAACAAATCAAAAGCCTCACGCTCAAACCAATTGGCGGCTGGCCACACATCGACCAATGTAGGCAATACAGGGAAATCATCATCTGGCGTAAACACACGCACACGCACACGCTGATTCAAAGATACGGATAGCAAATGAAGAACGACTGCAAAACGCTGCCCCTCCCACAGTCCGTCTTTATACTCACTATAGTCGACGCCACACAAGTCGATTAACTGTTCAAATTTAAGCTCGCCATGATCTCGTAACTTGATACAAACAGCGACAAAATCTTGCGCCTTACATTCGACGGTAATTTCATTCAAGTCTTCACTCAATTTAGTTAAGCTTGTACTTAAAGCCAACTTCAATTGTGCGGACAATTCATCTAATTTAACTGACATATTATTTTTATCGAACCATTCTTAACGTGCAATCGTATTAGTACGTCTTATTTTCTTCTGCAACTGAATAATACCAAACAGCAAGGCTTCTGCTGTTGGTGGGCAACCTGGCACATAAACATCTACGGGGACAATTCGGTCACAACCACGGACAACCGCGTAAGAGTAATGATAGTAGCCGCCGCCATTCGCACAGCTTCCCATCGAAATCACCCAGCGTGGCTCAGCCATTTGGTCATACACTTTACGCAAGGCTGGCGCCATTTTATTCACCAACGTCCCRGCCACAATCATGACATCTGACTGTCGCGGACTACCCCGAAAAACAATRCCAAATCGATCAAGRTCATACCGCGCGGCACCTGCATGCATCATTTCAACKGCGCAACAAGCCAAGCCAAAGGTCATCGGCCACATRGAGCCTGTGCGCGTATAGTTAATGACCGTATCCAAGCTSGTGGTCATAAACCCTTTTTCTAGTACGCCTTCAATGCTCACCTAGATAGTTTCCAATACCAAATTAAAACTGCTCATCAAAAAACATAATGCTTGCGTGATTAATCCCACTCTAGCGCACCTTTTTTCCATTCGTAAACAAACCCGACCACCAGCACAAACAAGAACACCATCATGGCAAGGTAGCCAAACATGCCGACTTCTTGCAGCACGACTGCCCACGGGAATAAAAATGCAATTTCTAAATCAAAAAGGATAAAYAAGATAGCAACYARGTAGTAACGCACATCAAACTTCATGCGCGCATCTTCAAAGGCTTCAAAGCCACATTCATAAGGGGARTTTTTTTCAGGATCTGGCTTATGTGGAGACACCAGCTTACCAAGAATTAGCGGGCCAACGCCKACGGCTAAGCCCACTAATATAAACATTAAAATTGGGAAATAATTTTGTAGCAAAAGTCCTAACCTTTTAGCTTTCTTACATTAAACAACCATTAAAACGTACAGAGACTCTAGCATGGGTATACAAGACATCCCCCTAAGAACTACAGCAGATTTCACTTCCACTTCTTCAATTCAATCAACCTTCGGCTTTTGCATGACTTCAATGCCATTGTTATCATTTTTAAGCAGCAACACTGTTGCCAAAACAATTCTTACGCTTAGGAAACACCCGGCTATAAGGCAATCGTGCGTCATTAATATGTACCGCATCATTAGCTCACTAATTGGTATAAATTATAGCACTGGGGCAACCGGAAAGTTAAGAAATYTTCTTGATACAAATCAATTCATTTTGAAAAATAGTCAAAACTGACCATTAATAATCATTTATGTTGAAAACGGCTGGCTGGACGCCGAGATACGCTATAAAACACCTAAGTTTTAAGTAAGATTTTTATTTAAGTAAATAGGTCTAGATAAGATTTGCTGAGCCCAGCAAATGGTGCCGACGGAGAGACTCGAACTCTCACGACTTTCGTCACTACCCCCTCAAGATAGCGTGTCTACCAATTCCACCACGACGGCTTGTTTGTTTAGAAGGGAGCTCTAATTAGTCAGGGATGCCATCTGCTGCACTAGCAGCTGGAATGGTTTCCGGCAAMGTTGACTGRTTGGTGTCAACTGACTGTGYAGGGAGRCTRATYACGCTGCCAGTATCTGCATCATGGCTTGCGAGGTACGCCAAAGATAGGCTTGTTGAGAAAAACACAACAACACTAACCGCTGTCGCCCGACTCAAGAAATTTGATGAGCCGCTGACGCCAAATAAACTACCTGACGCGCCACTACCAAAAGCGGCGCCCATATCAGCGCCCTTACCATGTTGCAATAAAATCAATCCAATAAGACTAGCTGCTGCTATCACATGAACGATTGTGATTATATTTTCCATTTTTTACCTATCATTTYTCTGTCAACAACGCACTTACAATCAACATGATTCTGCTGCGTGACAGATGCTTTCAAATTCTTGCGGACTAAGCGAGCATTTCCCGACTAACCCACCATCTATATTCTTCGAWTCGAATAATTGTACCGCATTTTGCGGATTTACGCTGCCTCCATAGAGGATTTTAAAGTGATTTTTTTGTRCCTCACTAGACTGTGATAACTTTTCTGAGATGAACGTATGCATGGCTTGTGCTTGTTCTGGCGTTGCMGCCAGACCTGTCCCTATCGCCCAGATAGGCTCATAGGAAATAATACTATTATCAAACACATCTACCCCACATAAGTCGATAATGGCATCCAGTTGCTTGCCTACTTTTAGYTCCATCACCCCAGCTTCACGCTCAATTAAGGTCTCCCCCACACACAGCACTGGCGTAATGCCATGTTTTTTAGCCACCATGAATTTTTGGGCGATATTCTCATCCGATTCACAATAAGCAGTCGCGCGCTCAGAATGACCCAAAATAACGTATTCGCAACCAAAATCGCGTAGCATTTGTGCGCTGACTTCACCCGTAAAGGGGCCATCTTCATTTTTAGCTAAATTTTGTGCACCCCATGCAATACCCGTATTTTGCAGCAAATCTTGTACCTGCGCTAAATAAGGGTAAGGTACACACACCACCACTTGRGTATCTTTCAATCCGGCAAGTGTGCTGACATAAGCTTCCAACAAGGCTTGGTTCTGCTTAAGGTTGCCATGCATTTTCCAATTTGCGATGACAAACTTCTTCGCTGCGCTCTTAATAGTAGTCTTCGGTTGTATCATGGCGCACATTATATCGCAGCAATTAGGCGTGTAATAGCTGTAACTGAACAGACTGCACACCATTATAGGTGTTTACTTGTAATTGATAGACSGCATCTATCTGTTCTGGCAGTGTGTCAGCTTGGCCAAAAAATATYGCATCAAARCGCTTYCCTTGCTTTTCCAATAGYAGTTTCAGGTGYTTAGAYCCGAGGACACGCTGATTAATCACAGAAAATGTATCGTTAAATAATGGCGGTACAAAACCTTGTCCCCACACTTGTCCAGACAAGACTTGCGCACTCTCTAACGTCATTTCATCCACATCAAATCCACCATCCGTCTCAATCACTGCATGCAAATCTGCCGGCAGTAACAATTCTCGCACGACGGTTTCAAATGCCTGTTGAAAGGCTGAAAACTTATCTTGGTGAATACTCAAGCCGGCAGCCATTGCATGTCCACCAAACGTCACAACTAGGCTAGGGTCTCGTTTAGTCACCATATCCAGTGCATCGCGCAAATGCAAACCAGCAATAGAGCGACCAGAACCTTTTAAAAGACCGCCATCAACTTCTGCAAAAGCAATCACAGGCCGGTGATAACGTTCTTTAAGTCGAGAAGCCAAGATGCCGACTACACCCTGGTGCCAACTGGCCTCATAGAGGCTAATACTATATTGGTCACCAACGGTGATATTCTCCAAGCTTGCGAGCGCCTCATCTTGCATGCCAGCTTCAATGCTGCGYCGCTCGGCATTCAGGTCGTGTAAAGATTGTGCAATCTTTAACGCTTCATCYTCACTASWKGCCAGTAAGCATTGAATRCCCAAYCGCATATCATCCAATCGACCAGCTGCATTTAAGCGTGGGCCAACATAAAAACCYAARTCCTGCGCATTGACATTCGGCTGATGACGGCCTGCAACGGTCAGCAATGCACTGATGCCSGGGCAACATGCGCCTGCGCGAATGCGCCGTAAKCCCTGTTCGACCAATATGCGATTATTCGCATCCAACTTCACCAAATCGGCCACCGTACCTAGTGCCACTAAATCCAGTAGCTCGGTTAAGTTGGGCTCTTTACTTTCCGAAAATKCGCCTCGCGTGCGCAATTCTGCWCGCARCGCTAGCAACACATAAAACATCACGCCAACRCCCGCAAGATTTTTACTRGRRAAGTCACAGCCATGTTGRTTTGGRTTCACAATGCAAGCSGCKTCTGGSRTGGTRTCRCCAGGTARATGRTGRTCGGTAATWAAGACTTGYATACCCAACTTRTTCGCCTCAGCCACMCCRTCAACACTGGCAATGCCATTATCCACRGTCACAATCACATCGGGKGTTGAAGTTGCCGCTAACCGGACAATCTCYGGSGTCAGTCCATATCCRWATTCAAAWCGRTTGGGGACTAAGAAATCRACTTTYGCCCCCATRCTGAGCAARCCYTTGACTGCAACGGCGGTGGCAGTRGCRCCATCCGCATCATAATCACCAACAATCAGAATTTTTTTATTTTGYGCGATTGCATCCGCCAGYAACTTCGCCATMGCAGTRCTGTTCGTTAATTGATCTGGYGGAATRATTTGCGCCAGTGTGACTTCCAAYTCTTTTACGYTTTTAACCCCKCGCGCAACATATAAYTTTGCCAGCAARGGTGARAYACCCGCTTYTACCAATTGATTRACAATATCGGCGTCTAYTGGYCGTTGCACGATTTCCTTCATTGCGAAGATGCTCCTAAGCCGTAGCACCACAAGCTATTAATGACGGGCAGGCCTTGCGCCTCGCGCGCGTCATTAACGGGATGGCTATACAACAACATTTGAATTTCATTTTGTAGCTTATTCCAAGCYARYGCACCCTCWCCTTGCGGWAARTASTYTGCAACATCTTTACCTTTTACTAAATCAATTGGCGTTGTCGTAATRTTTGGATYCTCATCCAAYCCCAAAAACCARACCTSATTGCGYAAGTAAAARCAARMSCCCATCCCAGYATAATGTTGATTCAAGCTATCAATCAGCGCAGTGCTTTCATCACCAGAAAGCGTTAATTCTGCAGGGTCTGCCAAAAAGAAACTATCGCGCCCTAATAGCATATTAACTGGGGTGGCATACATCCAAAAAGCATGGCGCGCCCCACCCTCCTCCGCGTGCCAAGCAACTGCTGCATTGGGTGTTGGCATTGAAAACAATGCCCTTAATCGTTTATAGACCCCTGCCAACATGAAATAAAATCCCTTAATATAATATTAGGGAATTATAGACTAGCTTGAAAAAATATAACGATGATTTGCTTACAAATGAATACTTAAATCATGACTCAAGGCAAGAAAAAAGCCGCTAAAAAGCGGCTTTGAAAAAAGTTATCTCAATGAGACCATCTCACTAAAGGTTAGTAGTAGTGATGGCGACTCTTGCGATATCCGTGATGCTTTTTACCATGCTTATGATGTTTTTTACCATATCCATGACGGTATTCAACATGCGTCACATGACCACTAGGACGCACTGACACATTCACGGGGATGTAACGACCTGGATGCTCTGCCGTTTCAGTTGTATATCGACGGCCATTGTATTTATAGTCAACTAAATAACCACGATTAACCGTTTTCCAATGGTCAACGGTTACACAACGATCTACTGGGCGTGTTTCTACATGCTCACGTGTGCGGCTGCCGCGGTTATCATGACGATCACCAATCAATGCACCTAGCCCAGCACCTGCCGCAGTTGCAATCATGCGTCCATTGCCTCCTCCAAAACGACTCCCAATCAAGCCACCAGCAATCGTGCCAACAATGGCACCCACATTAGAGCGTCTACTATTTTCATAATAGGTTTCACGCACATATTCGGTATGACACTCTTGAACCGGCGTGTTCACTCGTTCAATTTGCGGCGTGACTGAAATAACACGTGCACGGTCGCTATAGCGATCATGCCCTGCTGAMGCAGTCATTGAAGTRCCYGCAAAYACGAGACTCATTAATAAAGCTTGATTTAATTTTTTACTAAACATTATATYTCTCCTCTTTAGCGTTTTTCTGCTGATCYATTGCAGATGACCGATTAACGCCTTTAAYAYAAGTTAGCCGACCTAACATTGGCTCATTAGGCTTTATTCATGATTATCACTACTGTGTTMTTTGGCATCARCATGCCTTTGTGACTAGAGTTACTGTATTGWRATTTTTAAAGCCTATACTGATGCTATACAAGCTTCATTTGGAGAAACCGCATGACTGTTTTTAAAACAATATCAACCATCGCAACACTATTATTCAGCACCTTTTTATTTAGCACATTTTCTTTTGCTGCCGAATCTGGCGCTTTTGGTGACCATTGCACCTACGGCTTATCTAGGGGCGCGTTTAATAAAACCAATTGTGAAATTAATGAAATCTATAAAGGGCAAAAATATTGCTTTAGTGCCGAATCTTCAAAAGACTCTTTTCTATTCGACCCTGACACTACGATTGAAAAAGCAAAAATATTATGCAATTCGTGCATCGAGACTTCGCCAGCACAAAGTGAATTGAGTATTGATTTTACATCGAATGGGCAGGCTATCAATAAAACATTGGACATATTAATGGACGAACCACTCAAATTTCACAGGTATCATGATTAACCAAGCCATTAGCGAAAATGAGAGTGTTATAAAATGAAACATGTTCTAACTATAATTTTTCTCCTTGTCTATTATAGTTGGTCCTATGGTCAAGATATTTACAAAGGAAATATATCAGATGGCAAATCTAAAGAAGCCTTAGCATATGTAAACCTGGGTATTGTTGGGAAAAATGTTGGAACGGTTTCAGATATTTATGGAAATTTTAAAATTGAGCTTGACCAAAAATATGATAATGATA
>NVTX01000039.1 GCA_002401735.1 Methylophilaceae bacterium
TAACCCATTTGGGATACCCTGTGTCAACCATTATGTTCATAAAGCAGCTAACTACCTCTTTTATTTGTTTCCTTTTCGTTAAATTAACCACTGTCCATTGCCTGCCTAATTGGAATTGAGTGCAGTCGTGTTAAATATTGTTTCATTAGTCATGATATAACTGGCAAACGCTTCAAGTGACTGATCTTAAATAAAAAATAAAAAATAATATTCCCCACTACGAACCAAGTGGTCAAGGGTTCGAATCCCTTCGGGCGTACCAGATATAAAAAGGCTTACAACTTAACGGTTGTAAGCCTTTTTTATTTCCACAGCGCTATATTCAACTACATACTCAACTACGCTAACTAACTTACTTCTATCATTTCTAGCGGCAACGCTATTATATGGGTCTTTAAAATCTGATTTACTTTCGTTAACGCCAATGTTAAGTTAACTTTGACATAAGCAATTAGGAATGATTAGTGAAAGCATTAGTAAAAAAATATCCGAAAGAAGGACTTTGGCTGGATGACATGCCGATGCCAACAGTTGGTAACAACGATGTATTGATCAAAATTAAAAAAACAGCCATTTGCGGTACAGATATTCATATCTATAACTGGGATGAATGGGCACAAAAAACGATTCCTGTCCCGATGATTGTCGGTCATGAATACGCAGGAGAAATTGTAGAGCTTGGTTCTAATGTAGATGATCTACACGTGGGTGATATTGTTTCTGGTGAAGGCCATATTACTTGTGGCCGATGCCGCAACTGTTTAGGTGGCCGCATTCATTTATGTCCTAATACGATAGGTGTGGGCGTCAATAGAACAGGTGCTTTTGCCGAATATTTATCGGTGCCAGCCAAAAATGTTTTTAAACCTAGCCGCCCCGTTGAGCCTGATCTACTCGCTATCTTTGACCCTTATGGGAATGCCGTGCATACCGCGCTGTCATTCAACATGGTTGGTGAGGATGTGTTAATTACTGGTGCAGSGCCAATTGGCATGATGGCAGCCATGGTTTCCAGCCATGCTGGTGCTAGAAACATCGTGATTACCGACCTCAATCAATACCGTCTTGATTTAATTAAAAAAATCTTGCCACGCGTGATTACGGTCAATGTTTCGAAAGATAAAATTGATGAAAAATTCATGCATTCACTTGGTGTTTTTGAGGGGTTTGATGTTGGTTTAGAAATGTCTGGCTCCCCTATCGCTTTTGGTGACATGCTAGATAAAATGATTAACGGCGGCCGTATTGCGATGCTTGCCATTATGCCTTCAGGCTCAGGCATTGACTGGGACCATGTGGTGTTTAAAGGCCTGACCATTAAAGGTATTTATGGTCGTGAGATTTTCGAAACTTGGTATAAGGGATTGATGATGGTGCAAAGCGGCTTGCCGTTAATGGAGATGATTACACACCGCTTTCACTACACGGAGTTCCAACAAGGCTTTGATGCCATGCTGTCTGGGCAATCAGGCAAAGTGATTCTTAACTGGGAAGATTAATTAAAAGGGTAGCAATGAGTTTTAAACAAGCAAAAATAGGTATCGCTCAAGATTTAGAAGAGATCAAAAAAGCAGGGTTATGGAAAACTGAACGTTTTATTAGCTCCGATCAAAAAAACAATATTACACTCGCCGATGGCAGCGAAGTGCTCAACATGTGTGCCAATAACTATCTGGGCTTAGCCAAYGACCCTGAYGTGATTCAATCMGCTAAAGATAGCTTAGACAGGTGGGGCTTTGGTTTGGCTTCTGTCCGTTTTATCTGTGGCACACAAACCATACACAAAACCTTAGAACAAARAGTAAGTGACTTTTTAGGCATGGAAGATACCATTCTTTACGCCGCCTGCTTTGATGCCAATGGTGGTTTGTTTGAATCTATATTAACGGCAGAGGATGCGATTATTTCTGATGCGCTAAATCATGCTTCTATTATTGATGGCGTACGCTTATGTAAAGCCGCACGGTACCGTTATAAAAATAATGATATGGCAGATTTACGTGCCAAGCTAGAAGAAGCCAAAGCAAATAATGCGCGGCGTATTTTAATTACCACGGATGGCGTTTTCTCTATGGATGGCACTGTCGCCCAGCTAGATAAAATCTGTGATTTAGCCGATGAGTTTGATGCAATGGTGCATCATGATGATTGCCATGCAACAGGCTTTATGGGGAAAACAGGCCGCGGTGTGCATGAATATTGTGGCGTGATGGACCGTGTAGATATTATTACCAGTACCTTTGGTAAAGCATTAGGTGGCGCATCTGGCGGGTTCACCTCTGGCCGTAAAGAAATTATTGATATGTTGCGTCAACGCTCTCGCCCTTACTTATTCTCGAACTCAGTTGCGCCTTCTATCTGCGCGGCATCATTATCTGTACTAGAGAGACTGGAGCAATCAACCGAGCTTCGTGACCAGCTAGAAAAAAACACGCATTACTTTAGAAAAGGCATGCAAGCGGCTGGCTTCCAAGTGGATGATGGCGACCACCCAATTGTGCCAGTGATGCTAGGTGAAGCAAAACTAGCGCAAGAGATGAGTGCTAAATTATTAGAAAAAGGKGTTTATGCAATTGGRTTCTTCTTTCCTGTTGTACCAAAAGGAAAAGCGCGTATTAGAACGCAAATCTCTGCAAAGCATACGCAAGCTGACTTAGATAAAGCCATTAAAGCCTTCAGTGAAACACGAGATGAAATGGCAGCCTAGTTACGCCAAAACAAGCTGACTGGCTTCACTTTAAAAAAACACACTAATGGTGTGTTTTTTTAAAGACACATTTTACTGGGTAGTGGTGATTCCATTAACGCCATAGGCAGAACTGGCAGTGATTCTAGGCTTTATTCAGCAGGAGAAATTCGGCACAAATCATTAAAATATATGGGTTCATATCATGTAACCAATATAACGTGCAAAAAGAAGAAATAATTTTAATTTTATCTGGTCAAGATGACCAAGGCGCTATCCAAGCAATTTGTCGGCAAATTGAAGTTTTATTTCACCAAGCAGACAAACAGACTGCCTTTCTTGATCTATCAGAGCCGGATTTCCCCCAAAAGCTAGCAGAGCTCGTCACAAATTATGAAATAGAATTTGCATTCTCCTATTTAGGACTTGGTTCAGACCTTAGTTGGCAACTACATGACAGTAATCAGCTTGTGAATATATGGGAATATCACAATATTCCATTTTTAAAACTTCAGGGCGATTTACCTTCTTATTTCATTCAAAGGCATGGGCCAACGCCGACTACATCCGCCAACATTTATTGCTCTCCAGAAATCTCTCAAGTACAGAATTGGTATTTTTCTGAACAAAAAACCATCAACATTATTAATCCCCCTGTTATTTTTGATCAACAGCCTATTGAAAATATTGATTTCAAGAAGCGTAAAGATGGTACGTTTGTGTTCCTTAAGAATGGCAATGACCCCAAACAACTCATGATGATGTGGCACAACAAATTAGTCCCATCGATGGCACAAGATTTATGTGAGATTGCTGAGGCGTTGCTACCGGCTGTGCTCAACTGTGAACCAATTAACATATTCAAACATATCATTGATTTTGTAGAAGCTAARATGGGAGATGCATTTGCATGCCGTGATCTAGTCCGTTTATATTCTGCGCAACTTGATGATTTCTTTAGACGCGTTAAATCAACAATGTTGGCAGCATCTCTTAAGAAATTCCCCGTAAAGATTATTGGAAAACACTGGGAACATGTGGATGATGGMAAATCGGTGGCTACATTTTCTAACGACATSAATTTTAGCCAACATAGCAAAGAGATTTTTGAGCAAGAATTAGGGTTAATTGATATGACCCCTAATGTGGATCTAAATGTACACGATAGATTTTGCCGCGCAACTGGTCATTATGCATTCATATTTACCAACAAAACAACTTGGATGCAAGAAAATATCCCTGAGTTTAATGACTACACTTACATTTTCAATAAAGAACAATTTGAGGATAAGCTGGCTTATTTACTTGACCACAAAGATGAAGTCATTGAACAAGGAAAACTGTTGGGTGAAATTGCCAACGCAAAAATTAACAACCAAGATTTTGTTAAGCAATTAATCGATACTGCTGAAAAAATAAAATTTATGCATGCAAAAGAAAAACCTGCACTCCAGAGTTTTTACGTTTGGTAAAGCGCTATACATTGTCACTTCAAGCCAATCAAACCCAATGAAAAGCACAAAATCTCAAACTGCTAAAAACCAACCTTTGATTATTTATGGGCTGGGTTCCGCTGGTCAGTTGGTGGTTGATTCCTTACTTGCACAGCACATTGAGATTGACTTTATTATCGATAAAAACAAAGGTGGTAGTCGTTATCGAGACATCCCGATTATCACGTTATCAGAAGTTAAAAGYRAGAATRAACACCRRAACTGTYTAATTGCYTTAAAYAATCACTATATTGATGTCCGTGAAATYTATCGTGCACTGTTAGCATGCAATTTTCACCAGATATTAACACTACAACAACTGCATAAAATCTCGGACAAAGTACAAATTGAAAATGGGTACTGGCTTGATTTATCTTTTAATTATGAAAATCATAGCCAAGAAATTAACACTTTCAAAGCACTGTTAGCTGATGAAAAAAGTTTAGCCTTAGCCAAAAAAATTATTAAATATAGAACACTAGGTCGTATTGAGGACTATCCAGAACCAAGTTTACTTGATGAATACACGCCACAGGATATTCCAAAATACAAAGCCCCGCTTAACGTGATTGACTGTGGTGCATATAATGGCGTTGCGATTGAGAAGCTACTGCATGCTGGATACGAAGTTGATTCTTTTGTTGCGTTCGAACCCGACTTAAAAAACTTCGCGCAACTATCAAGCAAAGATTTTGATGTTAAGCAATCAACCTGTTTACCACTAGGTGTGTGGTCATCGAATACACAACTGCGCTTCAACAGCGGTGCTAATATGGGAAGTAGTATTGATAGTAACGGAGAGTCTATCGTTCAATGCGTTCGCGTTGATGATGTACTCAATAATTTCGCCCCCAACCTCATTAAGTTTGATGTTGAAGGTGCTGAAATCGACGCCCTCAATGGTTTAGCAAAAACCATTAATGAATATCGACCTAATTTAGCAATCTCCGTTTACCACAAGCCTTCACATCTCTTTGAAATTGCGCTTTTGGTCAACGATTTGCATCTTGGTTATACATTCTACTTAAGAGTGCATGAGCAGAATACATTTGGGACSGTTTTATATTGCTTACAAGATGCGTTAACAAATCCGAATTAAAACAAACGTGGGTGTTCAACTACCCTAGTTGACAAGCAATTTGGGTGAGAGAAACAGCATGACCATGACTATCTTCAGAGATATGCGTTAAGGCCAACACCTTCAGCCCACATAGTTTAAGCAACGTCTGCAGTGATTGTTCATTGAAAAAGTTAATGTGCTCGTGCCAATGTTTTTTCTCAAGATGTAAATCTTGAGTGTCACCTGCATTTCTCATGATAGATTCATACGGCACTTCGATATACAAAATGGTATTAGGTCCCATTGCTTTCTTCATATCCAGAACCACATCCGCAGGGTAAGGTACATGCTCTAACACTTGGCTGCTCACAATCAAATCATATTGCGTTTGCAAAGCGGTTTTCTTGCTTACACGTTTAGCGCCATCAATAACAGGCTTATTGCTAATGTCATAGATGTGAAAGTGCTGACTATTGCTTTTAAAAGGACTATTTCTCCCTGTGTCTCCGCCCCAGTCGAGCATGTTAATCGGCATGGTCAAATAAGGACTTAAGAAAGCTTCAACGGTTGTCAGGTAGCTTTCGCCATTGTTTAGCGCATCATTTCTTAGGCGGTACCCTGGCTCATAATGTTCCCTTAAATCAACATACGCTTTCTCTCTATATCCATCATAGAGACTATTCAGCTCGCTTTCAGAAAATCGAATATCTAAAAATAAGAAACCACAATCATCACAACACAATGAATTGCATATCGTATAAGCAAACCCATTTTCTATCGTATTCAAACCCCAACTATCATCTATCTCAACGGGCTGCCAACCTAAAGCACGATGCGCTACAAACGGCATTAAAATCGCAGGAGACTTTTTCAGTTTCTTGYTGCCACAGCATACACATTGCTGTGCAATATGTTCTTTTTTCAAACCAGATAAACCATGCTGTTGATTGGTAGATAATTGATTATTCATCGTTTAAATTTTAGAGAAATCCAGTTAGCAAAGCAGTAGCTTTTGTAGTGCTTGCACGTCACTGCATTCCTGCCAGTGTGATTTTAACGCTGCTACCGATTTATCCGCATAGCCCCAAGTAACCATCCCAAAATCCATGTGATTATGATCCGCAGCGTGACCATCTTCAAAACGATCCCCTATATAAATAGCATTGGCTGGGTCAATTTCATAATCGGCCAATATTTGCGCCACCATTAACGGCTTAGAAGCCATAGGCGGTGTGTAAGAATCTAAAGCAAATACCCCTTTGAAAAAGCGAGCCCAGTCTAAATGTATCATCATCTTCTGCGTAGGGTAATCACGCTTATTCGTTGCGATATAAACCGTCGCATCTGTTTGTTCCAGCGTTTCTAGTAACGTTTGAATACCCGAATATACGACTGCTTTTTGATAGCCCGCTGAATCATAATGCGCTTTAAACTTTGCTGCTAATGTTTGCAATAACACTGGATCGTCTTGGCCTGCCAATGAAGCAAGCGTCTGCATTAAAGGTGGTCCAATCACATCTGGCGTAATGGGTCTATCTGGCATAACCTCGAGCACTGAGAAAGCATGTTTAAAGCTTTCTAAAATACTGGGTGCTGAATCAATTAAGGTCCCATCCAGATCAAAGATGATATGTTTTTTCATATTGCGATTCTATAATGTGAGCGGCCTGAAGGACAGCCTTTTCCAGTGGAATGATGATTTTTAAATCAAGTGATTGTTTGGCTTTAGAAATATCAGGAACATAATAATTTCTTAAATGATCACTGCCGTTTCCTAAGATATGTACTGGCTTTTCTGGTGCGATGATATCTCGAACCAAATAAGCTAAATCTTTAATAGAAACCGCTTCATCTGAACCAACATTATATATATTTTCCGTTCTACCGCGCTGTAAAAGTGTCGTTATCCATAGCGCCAAATCTTCTTGCGCCATATATGATCGCATTGGTGATCCATCTCCATTAACCACAATAGCTTCTTTAAACAAGGCGTCACGTATAAAATTGCCAATCGCAAAATGGACATCGATTGGTAGGTCTTGTCCAACAAAGGAAAAACATCGCACAATCACATACTCAAGTCCATATTCATTCGCATACAAGGCGCATAGATGTTCAGCTTCTCGTTTAGCGACACTATAAACATTGTCTGAGTTTAGGTGATTAGATACACCAGCATAGGTTTCATCTACCTGCCACATCTCTGGTGATAACTTTCCGTAGACACCTCCTGAGCTAGTAAACAGCAATCTTTCTACTTTTGTTTTAACCGCATAGTCCAAAATATTACGCGTGCCAGAAACAATCTGGTCATAACGCTCTATTGGTGTCAGTTGTGGGCCAATAGTAGAATCAGCTGCCGCATGGATGATGTGTGTGTATTGATTAGCATACGGCAAGGTATCCACTTGCAAAATATCACCTTGTACAAAATCCAACCAAGACAAATTTGCAAACTCTGTATGTTGTTTCAGAAATCGTGCGGGATTCCGGGACAATACTGTCATGTGTACAATATTAGCGCTATCGTTGTTGCTTGCTAAGCGCGCCCGAAGTAYCGACTTACCAAAAAAACCCGTACCGCCTGTCATCAAGACATTCAAACCACGACTTCCTGTTCAGCGCTATTCGGCAAACGTTCCTGCAATGCTGGTCGATAGATATTGTCTTCCATCTSTTCACTACTAAGAAATGGATGCATATCTTCAAGACTAGGCGACACAATCGTACCATCGGCTTGTTGCTTTGAACTCATTCTCGGCTCAAAACCTTGTGTACTATCCAAGACCACATGCGCAAGACCAGGGCCTGAGTCATTAATAAATGCTGCGATTTCTTTTTGACATGATAACGATTGAATTTTCACCGTTTTCAATCCARAACCTTCTGCAATTTTAGTAAAATCTGGAAAACTGACACCACTAGCCGCCGATTCTCCAGTTAGTCTATTAAAGAAATTATTTTGTGAACTACGGATAGATAAATAACCGCCATTATCCAATACAAAAATCTTAATTGGTATCTTATGGCTGGCAATCGTTTGTAGCTCTTGAATGTTCATCATAATACTGCCATCACCAGCAATACAGATGACTCGTTGAGCATGCCCTTTTAGAGCTAATGCACCATAGTAAGCACCAAGCGCCGCTGGCAAATCATGYCCCATTGATGCGCTACCCGAATTAGAGAAAAGCCGTTGCCCAAATTTAATTTTGGCAGTCTGAAATGGCACAATACATGCCGTTGCATTCCCTGCAACCACAATGTCATCTTTATTCAATTGCGCAAACAATTGATCCATAAAATAATATGGATTGAGTGGCTTTGTTTGATCAAAATGATGTGCTTGCACAACAGGGTAAGTTTCACCTCGTTGCTTACACCAAGCCAACCATTCAGAAAAATCAGGTAATATTTTCTTATCGGCATGCAAGGCTTTTGCTAACGCGACACAAAACTCTTTTGCATCTGCATGTACTTTTAAATCCGCCTGATAGGTCGGTTTATTCAACTCAACTTCATCAATATCCACATGCACTACATATGCACGCTTTGCAAAGCTTTTATAGTGATAGCTTGTTTGGCGAATRTTGAGCCTAGAKCCGACCACGATTAACAGGTCGGCATTTTGCACACAAAAATTACCTTGCCTTGTCCCAATCGTYCCTGGRCGCCCGCAAAACAATGGATGGTCAGACCCAATTAAATCATGCGTCCAAGCAGTCACAATTGGCACCCCAGCAAACACACCAACGTCAGTAAAAGAAGGGATTGCATTGGCCAACCGCACTCCGGTTCCTCCCATTAAGACAGGGCTTTTTGAACCCRAAACAAGCTTAGCAATTTTTTTGGCTACGCGAGCTAGCTCAACACCATTMGTTCGAGAAGTTTCTGTTCGATCAAATTCTTCAGCATCAAAGTGTTGGAGCTTAGCTGGGTCTATTGTTGCCGATTGAACATCGACTGGAATATCAATCCATACAGGCCCAGGCCTACCATGTGTAGCAATATGCCAAGCCTTTTCTAACTCAAGCGCCACCATCTTAGGATCCGACAATATCACCGCATGCTTAGTAATCGGTTTAACCATGTCGACTATTTTGGCTTCTTGGTCGCCAAGCTGGCGTAAACCTTCTACTGGCGATATAGATAGACATGTTTCTCGTTTAACTTGACCAGATAGCATTAACATAGGAATAGAATCTGTATAAGCACCAAACACACCATTAAATGCATTAATGCTGCCAGGTCCTGTTGTCACAATGGCCACCCCAGGTGTACCGTTTATTCTGGCATAGCCTTCTGCTGCCATCGCACAAGCTTGCTCGTGATGCTGATAAACAGAATCAATACTTGGGTGGAAACCAAAAGCATCATTTAGAAACATCGCCCCACCACCTGTCACAGTGAATACATGTGACACATGCCACTGTGCTAATTGTTGTGCAATATAATCGGCAACTCTAATCATGCTAACGCATCATCCATATTAAAAACCACGCGCTGCAATCACTTTACGCGCATGGCTATTTTCATCTTTCAAGTTCGCCAAATGATTCATCGTTAATGGCTCATTGGCTTTAATTCCAGCACATAGCTTTTCACCACTAATCATTTCTCTACAAGATAGCTGACCTTTGCGTAACGGTACTGCAAGATAGAAATTGGCTTCTAATGAATCTTTATCGAATACAAACCCAGGTTTAATATCACGTTTTGCGTAAACGCCTCTCACTAATGCATTTAAATACTCAGTTTCTTTTTTAGAAATAATCCTTCTCGATTGTGACCGGCCACCACACATTTCAGTGGCTTTTTTATTAGCTCGGAACCAAGTATCACATTGCTCTGGCAACGAACAATAAGGAGAAACCGCAATCCCTTGGTAATCTATATCAATATGACGTTCCCAAGTGCGAGCACCTTTGCCATAGGATATCAGCATGGATGAGTTCCAATCTTGGAATTCATGCGTGGAAAACCCAATCACATGCTCAGGGTAACGRTTTTTTAAATAATCAATTTGATCAAGGTCTAATTCAGAATCTTCAGAAGGGTAAAGTGAAATACAATGATTAATCGCCAGCGGAATRTYACGCTTCTCAAAAAAACTAACAACATCATCCAAATCTTTTTCAGATGCGCCCCCTGTAGAAATAATAGTTGGCTTGCGCGTAGTAACTATTTTTTCCAACAAGACCCAATCATTCATATCAGAACTGGCTACTTTGATAATTGGCATGCCAAACTCAACGCATAAATCTACAGACTTCTCATCGAAAGGTGTTGCCATCGGCAAACAACCTAATTGACGAATTTCTTCTACCATTCGAGAAAACTCAGCTTTTGTGAGCTTGGTTTGTTCTGTTTTCTTGATGTACCGTATCTGCTTATTGCCTTTAAAATCAGGATGTATAAATGCATCCACATCTCTAAATTGTAATTTGATGGCCGCTTTTACATTGTTGTAGCGTACGACTCTCGCATGCTCACGAATGATTTTCAATCCACGTTCTAAGCTTCCCCAATGATTATTGGCCACCTCAAGAACAAATAAATTTTCAAATAAATCCCGGTCTTTTTGTTTAATCATATTGTGCTCTTTTAATTAAAATTAACACCAAAAAACATTTCTATTTTTTCCACTATAAAACCTAGCATCTCTTTACTAATGCCAGGATAAACACCCACCCAGAAACTATTTAGCATCACCTCTTCTGTATTGGTTAAATCACCACAGACTCTAAATTCTCGGCCTTGCATATAGGGCTGTTTTGTTAAATTACCTGCGAAGAATAAGCGTGTGCCTATTTTATGTTGGTCTAGATAATTAATAATATCCACGCGGTTTGTTTGTGCTGAAGGTTTTAATGTCATCAAAAAACCAAACCATGAAGGATCACTATTCACTGTTGCTTCTGGCAAATGAATGAATTCTGCGCAAGACTGCAAGCGCATTTTTAAATATTCAAAATTAGATTTTCTTGCTTCAATAAAACCATCCAACTTATCCATTTGCGCAAGCGCACAAGCGGCTTGCATATCTGTAATCTTGAGGTTATAGCCTAAGTGAGAGTAGGTATATTTATGGTCATAACCTTCTGGCAAACCCCCTAGCTTCTGACAAAAACGTTTATTACACGTATTGTCTTTTCCAGGGCCACAATAGCAATCGCGCCCCCAGTCTCTGAAAGATTCTGCCACTGACTTTAATTGCGCGTTATTCGTATAAATTGCACCACCCTCACCCATCGTAATGTGATGCGCAGGATAAAAACTCAGCGTAGCAATGTCGCCAAAAGTCCCTACTAATTGACCATCATAAGTCGCGCCTAGTGCATCGCAACAATCCTCAACCAACCATAAATCATATTGCTCACAAAGTGCCTTCACCGCACCCAAATCAAAAGGGTTACCTAACGAATGTGCCAACATAATCGCTTTGGTTTTAGGGCTAATAGCAGCCTCAATTTTGCTCACATCAATATTGTGTGTCGCAAGATCAATATCAACAAACACTGGCACCGCGCCAAATTGCAATATTGGGTTTACTGTAGTGGGAAAACCAGCAGCAACCGTAATGACTTCATCACCTTTTTTTATTGCACGGTCACCAAGTTTAGGCGAAGTAAGTGCCATAAACGCTAAAAGGTTGGCAGATGATCCTGAGTTAGTCGTTAACACATGTTGCACGCCTAAATATTGTGCCAACCGCTTTTCGAAAGCATCATTAAACCGGCCAGTTGTCAGCCAACCATCTAGTGAAGCTTGCACCATGTTATCCAATTCAGCACCATCGATCACTTTCCCTGAAGGGGGAATCACGGTGTTATCCGTCTCAAACATTTGCTCTTCAAATTGCAATGCAGCAAACTCATCAACCAGTGCTGATATTTTTTTTCTGATTGCTGCACTTTTTGCAGTGTGCTTATCCGCAGGTGGCCTTACGCCTTTCCTAGCCGCAGATAAGGGTTCCACATTAATCACACAAGCATTCATGCTTCATTCCTGTGTGTTTGGTATTGATGTATCTGGTCTAATGAGAATGCTTGCATGTCTTCCTTACGTAGATATGCTTGATACCAACCAGCCACATTCTCAATAGCTTCTTCGATAGGCCATATTGGATACCAGCCCAATTTACTATGCGCTTTAGAACAATCTAACCTGAGGTAAACTGCCTCATGTTCAGCTTCTTCGTCATGTTGAACAAGAGAAGCAACATCTTGCTTCCAATGAACCGCAAATCGATCAACCAACCACCCAGTGCTTTTTGTATCCGTTTCATTAGGACCAAAATTCCACGCTTCTGCGTAAGACTTTCCATTATCAAAGAGTCTTTCCGCCAAYATCATATAGGCGCTTAAAGGCTCTAAAATATGCTGCCAAGGACGAATAGATGCAGGGTTTCTCAGTTTCACTGGTTTATGTTGTGTGAACGCATTGACCACATCAGGAATAAGCCGATCTTCAGCCCAATCGCCGCCGCCGATGACGTTACCGGCTCGTGCACTAGCAATCGCAACTCCATGCTTATGATAATTTTCCGGGTTGAAAAATGAGCTTCGATAGGAATCTGTCACTAATTCAGCACAGCCTTTACTACTGCTGTATGGGTCAAATCCACCCATGGCATCATTTTCGCGATAACCCCAGTGCCATTCTTTATTGTCATAGCATTTATCACTCGTCACAATCACGACTGATTTAACGGTCGAACTTCTACGCACGGCTTCTAACAAATTCACAGTGCCCATTACATTAGTAGAGAAAGTTTCAACCGGTTGTTGATAGGAATGAAGTACCAAGGCTTGAGCCGCCAAATGGAAAACCACATCTGGCTTTGCTTCTAACAATGATTGCTGTAAAAATGTAGCATCTCTGATATCGCCAAAAATAGATTGCATCCCTTTACCAACATTAGCCACTTCAAACATATTGGTTTTACTTGGTGGGTTTAACGAGAAACCCGTCACTACAGCCCCTAAAGACTGCAGCCAGAGTGAAAGCCAAGCACCTTTAAATCCTGTATGTCCGGTAATAAATACGCGCTTACCTTGCCAAAACTGTTCATCTTCTAGCTCAGTATTCATACGTCTTTTTCCCAAACTTTCCATGGTGCTTTATTGTTAATGCATAATTGTTCTAAATAGGTTTTATCTCGCATCGTATCCATCGGCTGCCAGAATCCACGATGGAACCAAGCTTGTAGTTCCCCTTTTGCAGTAAGCTGCTCCAACGGTGCTTTTTCCCAAACGGTTTCATCACCGTCAATTAAATCGATTACTTTAGGAGAAAGCACAAAGAAGCCACCATTAATCCAAGCACAATCACCATTTGGCTTTTCTTGAAACTGAGTCACTATATTGTCTTCAAAAGAAATCGCCCCAAACCGACCTGGTGGTTGTGTGGCTGTGATCGTCGCTAATTTACCGCTTTGTTGGTGAAATTTAATCAACTCACCAATATCGATATCACATACGCCATCACCATAAGTAAAGCAAAAATCTTCATCTCCGATGTAATCTTTAACCCGCTTCAAACGGCCGCCAGTCATCGTGTGTTCGCCTGTATCTAACAAGGTGACACGCCAAGGCTCTGCTCTATTTTGATGCACTTCCATTTGGTTCTTTTGAATATCAAAAGTCACATCTGACATATGCATAAAATAATTGGCAAAATATTCTTTAATGGCATAACCCTTATGCCCTAGACAAATAATGAAATCATTCACGCCATAATGTGAATACAATTTCATAATATGCCAAAGAATAGGTTTGCCTCCGACCTCTATCATGGGCTTTGGTTTTAGATGCGATTCTTCACTAATTCGCGTACCAAACCCGCCGGCTAAAATGACTGCTTTCAATTAGTACTCCTAATTGATTATTTAATACCTTAATTAGACAATATTTAGCGCAAAACCTAATCGCATAATAAGCTTGCTTTTCACCCCCTATTTTGATGTTTAAACAGCAACGATAAAGAAGTTAGCAACCACAAACGCTCTTAACGATGACTCACAATGTAGTGAAAACAATGCAATAAATTACTTAACTTATCCTTCTCTGTGCCGTTATCTACTGCATAGCGAGCTGCTGAATACAGTTATTTAATAACAAAAAAATCAATTGAGACTTCCTCATTGCAAAAATTTAATCTTTAGGTAGAAAATGGGACATATCGCACTAGATGCAAATATAGAAATGCGTACGTTTAAATGGCCTAACCCGCCATATTTCAAAGTTACTCACGATGCAGACAAGCCTTTGCTTGAAAGCTGCATTATTGATTTGCTTGATAAAAATACGCTAACTGGAAAACTCATTCGCTTTTCTCCTGAGGAAGCACGCGTTTTACTCCAGCCATTCAATAGCAAAGAACATCAAWTTATTACTTTTGATAATATTAAAAACCTACAGCTATTGTCCCCAATAACTATTGTCTCTGAGCAGAATTTTCTTGCATCCCGCGCACAAAAAGTATTT